>JALRAZ010000403.1 GCA_023257935.1 Verrucomicrobiota bacterium | reverse complement strand
GGGAACTGTAGCCTCAGCCACAAACCATCCTCAGAACAGGCCCAGGAGACGCTGGCTAAAGGGTGCGTGGCAGCTGGGGTGTCTGCTTTTGGCTAGCCTGGTGATTGCCTGCTCCCTGACTCTCTGGCACTTGGAGAATCGTGGCCTCCCAGAGTGGATCAAGCGAGAACTGGTACGCCGGCTCGCAGAAAAGGGTCTGGATCTCTCCTTCGCAAGCATGCGCTGGCTGCCAGGAGAGGGCTTGATCGTCGAAGACACGCGCCTGCAGATACCGGGAAACCAGCAAATTGGTAGCTTTACCGCCAAGGCCATTGCGCTGCAGACAAATCCCATGGATTGGCTGCTTGGCAATTTTCAAATCGAGAAAGCACTGCTTCGAGAAGGTCGCCTTGAATCGCCCTTGAGCATGAGCGAGGCACCGCCCTGGTCGATCGATGGGATCTCAACCCGACTTGCTCTTCACTCGCGCGACTGGTGGGAACTGGAATTCCTCAAAGCCGATACCATGGGTGTGCAGTGGCACATCTCGGGTAGCCTGACCAACGCTGTTCAACTCAAGGAGCTGGCAGCTGCAAAACCCAAAACCGAATCGGTTGACCAGGCTCCCAAGCAGCTTTTAGATCAACTGATTCGTCTGAGCCAGCAGGTGCAGTTTGAAGGGCAGCCCACGGTTCGTCTTCACCTCGACCTGGATGCAGGCAGGCCTTCCCAATCCACCGCTCACGCCTCATTGGCATCAGGGCCCATTCGTATCGGTCAGCAAGTTTGTGAAGGCTTGGAGCTGGAATGCCTGCTGAAGGATCAGGCCAACAGCGATGCTTCTGAAGCGAGTTGGCAATTAACCGCTATCAAGACACAAATCGGAAACAAGGTGATGATGGATGTTGACCTTCAGGGCAAGGCACTGTTGGACCTCAACCACTACCAACCTCTGGGAGGCCAATGGCAGGCCACGTTGACACCTTCCAAGCCTGGAAACCTGAGTGGGGGTCCTGTGAAATGGTCAGGATCCTTGCAAGTGCCAGAGGAGGAAGGCGCACAGTGGTCCATCACGGGAAATTTAAACTCCAATCCTCTCAGCTGGGCCGAGGAAGCTCAGTCGCCCAGTGAGCTGAAGCAAATCGATGCCACCTTTGACCTCAGCCTCAACCCGCAGGGTCCGTGGCTGGAACAAGCCCATTGGGAGATGCACCTGCTTGGGGTAAGCACCCCTTGGCTCAACGCTCCTGGGGTGCATCTGCAATTGGGTCTCAGCCCGCATCCAGAACCTCCTGAAGCGGCCTCAACGGAACGTTGGGCCTGGTGGCAAGCCTTGGCTCCCTATCAAATCGCTCTGCAGGCTCATGTTGATTCGCTGGACGGATCTTTGCTGGAAACCGATCGGATGGAAGCACAGTTGCTATGGTCAGCACCCGAGCTCAAGGTGTCCTCCCTGAAAGGCACGCTTTACGAAGGAAGCCTGGACCTGCATGGGGCCGTGGACATTCCTAGCCGCCAGGCCCGCATTGAGGGCAAGGCTGATTTTGATGCCCGTCGCATTCGTCACCTGCTTTCCGAGAATGGTCGAGATTGGATAGACCAGTATGACTGGAAGTCCCCTCCCCGAATCCAGGCTCAGGCCAGCGCTACCCTGCCAGAGTGGGATGACCAGGCGCCAGATTGGCGAGGCGAGGTCAAGCCAACCATGGCCATCCATGCCGCATTCGAAGTCGACGAAGCGGCCTTCCGAGGCGTGCCTGTCAGTGGTGCCTC
>JALRAZ010000345.1 GCA_023257935.1 Verrucomicrobiota bacterium | reverse complement strand
GGGGACGAACGAATAGGGCTCTTGGATTTTATTCATTTTGCTTCTCGATTGCAAACTCTATACCACCAAGGTAAGCTGAACACGGCCTCAGGAACTGCCAGCGGGGATCATCTTGAAGGTTGAGGGAAGTGCCTCGGAGTGATTACCTGCTGTGCACCAAACTTGGTCGTTACGACCTGGCGCATTTTGACTTTTCGGCCCGTCGAGTTCACGAAAGTATTGATGTCAGCCTTCATCGACTGGGAACCGATTACTTGGACATTGCCCTTTGCCACGATATTGAATTCGTGCCCATGCAACAAATTGTCGATGAAACGATTCCTGCTTTGAAGGAGGTTCAACAGCAGGGCAAGGTGCGATACATTGGCTTCAGTGGATATCCTCAGAAAATTTTCCCCTTTATTCTGGATCAAATCCAGGTGGATTGTGTGCTCAATTACAATCAGTACACCTTACAAAACACCCGTTTTCTCGACGAAACGGTCCCTTATTTACAAGAGAAAGGGATTGGAGCCATGAATGCAGGTCCCTTTTCAGCGAGGCTTCTCACCGATGCCCCCCTGCCCGCCTGGCTCAAGGAGCCTGAATCGGTTAAACTCGCAGCCAAGGAGGCAGCTAATTTGTGTCGCCAAGAGAACACCGACCTCGCCAAATTGGCCCTGCAGTTTTCTATCGCACATGACTCTATGGCGACCACAGTGGCCGGTAGCGCCAATCCCGCCAACATTCGCAAATGGGCTCAATGGGCTGCCGAACCTCTCAATCTGGATTTGCTCAAAGCCGTTCAGGCCATCTTCGAGCCAGTCCGAAATATCGGACACATCGAAGGTCTTCCCATTAACAACTGAAGGATCTTTAACCTTCGCCTTATGAAAGCACTTCAATTCACTCGTCCTCAATTGATGGAGTCGATCTCCATTGATGAACCATCAACGCCTGGCCCTGGGCAAGCCCTTGTTCGTGTGCACCGCATTGGTATTTGCGGCACGGATCTATCAGGCTACATGGGTAAAATGCCATTTTTCACTTATCCACGCATCCCGGGCCATGAGCTGGGGGTGGAGGTGATCGCCACGGGCAAAGATGTGGCCCATGTTCAACCTGGCGACCGGTGCAGTATCGAGCCTTACATGCATTGCGGCCAATGTTTCCCATGTCAGCAGGGCTCTACTAACTGCTGTGAACAGCTCAAGGTCATTGGTGTCATGGAAGACGGCGGCATGAGAGAACGCTTCTTGGTTCGAGCCAGCAAGCTTCATCCTGGCAACACTCTCAGCTATGATCAACTGGCACTGGTTGAAACCTTGGCCATCGGCTGCCATGCAACCAACCGAGGCGAACCTTCCGAAGGGATGAAGACGCTCATCATTGGTGCTGGCCCCATAGGGCTGGCAACCCTGGAATTTGTGCGGCTTACCGGAGCCAGGATTACCGTGATGGACCGAGTCGAAACTCGATTGCAATTCTGCCGAGATATTTACGGTGTGGCTCACACCATCTTGCATGAGGATGATGAACAAAGCCTCAAACTTGCCAGGGAATACTCAGCTGGGGATCGTTATCAACTGGTGATTGATGCCACGGGTAATCAGCATTCGATGTCACAAGCACTGCAATACGTCGCTCATACGGGAACTTTGGTCTATGTAGGCATCACTACCCAAGAAATCAAATTTGCTCATCCAATCTTGCACCGCGCAGAAATCAACTTAAAGGCAAGCCGCAATGCCCTACCTAGTGATTTCACTCGCATCATTGGGTTGATTGATCAAGGGACGATTCAGACTGACCCTTGGATCACACACCGCACATCTTTTGAGGATACTCCCAAGAACATGGAGCACTTCACTCAACCCGCTTCAGGTGTCATCAAGGCCATCATCGAGGTTTGAGTTCGAGGAGTCGATCCCCTTCGGTAACCTTTTACAAATCAAAACGCCCCTTCCAGGCAGAAGGGGCGTTGGTATCAGTGATGAAGGTTTTGCGGCATTAGGCTTGCGGCGAATTACTGGTTTGACTCTGCTTCCCGCATGAAGAAACGCACACCGCCACCTGAACCGATGGAGGATGCGTTGTAAATGTAATCAGCATCCAGAGCTTTGCCTATCCGAACTGAAGCCTCAGCCAAGTGTGCCTGACTGTAGGGATCAGGCCTGACATCCTCATCAGCGAGCATTTGATCGATTTGTTTCTGCATAGCTCGCAACTGCGAGAGCGCCAGATTCGAAACGGGCTTTTGTGAGGCACTAGGAAAACCGCCTCCCATGCTTAAGTCAATCAAACGCTCTAAATGCTCACGTTGAAGGTTGCGCCGCAAGCTGGAAATCATGGGCTGACGAGCCGTGAACTTACCCTCGGGAGCATCTTGCAGCTCAGACCAAACGGCCTCACGAATATCACCCAGTATCTCAGGCAAGGTGATCATGTCTTCATCCTCTGGGGTCAGGAATTCGTTATCATAAACACGACCCATCGTGGTGGGATTCATGAGCATGGTCAGAGCTGAGGATTGGATCCCCATGATACGATCGTGCACAGGCCACGTGCTATCTTCAATGGCAGAGCTGAAATCATCAATCCACTTATCCATGGAAAGGTGCCGAAGCAGTTCCGGGGTCAACCCGTATGCCTGGTCCTCAAAGGCATGCTGCATGACAAAGCGCAACGCTTCGCGCTGCTTGGAGGCTGGAACCACTTCAATCGGCGGCCCTGCATCTGGGTCACCTTTCTTGGAGCGGTTGATTAGCGCTCCCCCCAGCCAGTTGGCCATCATACTCAGTGATCGCATCTGGATACTCAAGGTCAGGCCGTAACCGTAACGGGCCTTGGCCCAGCTTTCACCCTCCTTGACAAAATCCTCAAGGATTCGTTCACGATGATCGTTCGCCAGCTTGATCTGGCTTTTGGCGTAACTCAAGGGATCTTTCGCAAAGTCATAACGCCGAGCATAGGGATCGGGTCCGTAGGTATCCTCATCAGTGGCGTAAGCAAGCATTGGATCGTTAACCCGAGCCAACACCTTACTAAGCTCGGCATCATCCTTGAGTATCGAATACCCATACTCAATTGCCCACATGTCATAGGGGCCTACTTCGATCATACCGTAGTCGCCCTGTTCACTCCCGAATCCATCAAGATTCATGTTTATTGGCAGGTAATCCATAACCGAACCAGCGAAAGGCTTTTTGCCCTTCACCTCATCGCTGTTGATGGTTTCTAAGTCATAAATGCTAGATGCCTTGAAATTGTGTCGCAGACCGATGGTGTGGCCAACCTCATGGGCGACCAGATCGGCGATGAGGGGACCCACAAACCAATCTGGAATACCGTCAAGCATGTCTTCATCCTTTTTCTCGGCATCTTTTTCCCCTCCCTCATTGGTGTCCTCTTCCTCATGATGGTTAGCCATTAGATCGAGCGAAAAGCGCATCATGGCCATGTCCAGAGCACGAAAGTCGGCGGCCTGACAAAACCCGTTTACCTGACTCGTCCGGCCAATAAGCCCATCAAACTCCTGATCGCCAATCAGCGAAGCATCGTTGTGTGCGACTGGGTGCCCGCCGTA
>JALRAZ010000305.1 GCA_023257935.1 Verrucomicrobiota bacterium | reverse complement strand
TCATGCATGCCTGAAACCAACTCATGAGCTGTTCAACCTCAGCCATTAAACGCTACCAGCCATGCAGACCCTCTTGCCTAGCTGTTTTCCTGGCATGGATGTTCCTGGTTTGTGACCTCCAGGCGGATCCATGGACCGAGGCCAGTCATCACTACAGTGAAAAGTCTGGCTTGCGCATTCATTATGCCGCCATGGGTCAAGGGCCGCTGGTTCTCTTGATACACGGATTCCCTGATTTCTGGTACACCTGGCGCGATCAGATGCAGGCATTGAGCCGATCCTATCGCGTTGTCGCCATGGACCAGCGCGGCTACAACCTGAGTGATCAGCCCGAGGCCAAGGAAGCCTATGAGATGTCCTACCTCGTCAAGGACGTCCTGGGAGTCATCGAGGCCGAGGGGGTGACTGAAGCAACCCTTGTCGGGCACGACTGGGGTGGTGCCGTGGCCTGGCAAGTGGCTATCCGGCATCCAGAGGTAACGCGTAACCTGATCATCCTCAACCTACCCCACCCCAATGGACTGATGCGCGAATTAACCGTCAACGAGACCCAGCGACAACATAGTGCCTACGCCCAGACCCTAAAGTATGGATCTCACAGCGACCCCAAGGTTTTCTTCGGTCAAGCCATGACCCCACGTCATCTAGCAGGTTGGGTCAAGGAATCTGAGGTTCGGGACCGTTACATCGAGGCTTTCGAGCGCTCGAGCATGTCTGGTATGATCGCGTATTATCAGCAGAACTACCCCGAACTGCCGCCACCCAGGGCAGGAAGTGAAACCCTCGCACTACCCGTCACCACAAAAGTGCAAGCACCCGTGTTGATCTTCCATGGGCTCGAGGATCAAGCCTTACACCCAAGCGGACTGAACCAAACCTGGGAGTGGTTGGAGGCGGAGATGACCCTCATGACCCTCCCCGGCGCAGGTCATTTTGTCCACCGTGACAAAGCTTCGGTGGTTTCATCAACCATGCTTACCTGGCTCGAGGCTCACCACTCGACTCAGTGAAACCAAGTTCCTCAGGCCAGGTATTCCCTCAACATGGAAGGATCCCATCCCTGGTGTTTTTCCTGAAGCGCTTCTGCTGCGAGGCCATGCTTCCAAACACCATATCGAATGGTTTTTAGGACATCTTGCTGCATGGCTGGCTGAGCCAGTAACCCTCCAAGATAACCGGCTAACACATCCCCTGCTCCCCCTTGGGCCAAGTAAGGGTTTCCCGAGCTGTTGAGGGTGATGATCCCCTCACTGCTACCCACCAGGGAATGGCAGCCCTTAAGCACCACCATCGTGCCTCCAAAAAGTGCTGACAGTTCGCGGAGAGCCTTCGGGCGATCAGCCTCGATATCCTGAATCCTGCAATCTAGCATCCGAGCTGCCTCACCTGGATGCGGGGTGATCACTCTGGGATGATCAACCACCCTGCCCTTGGGTAGAAAATCCAGGGCCGAGGCGTCTACAATCATAGGGACGGGAAGATCCCGCCACCACTGACCCAGCTTTGCATACCATGCATCACCCAGTTCAGAGGCAGCTAATCCAGGGCCAACGACCAAGCAGGACAGTTTACCAGGAAGTTCTGGAACCTGCTGCCAAGGCTGTACCATGGCCGCCTCCAAGGAAGCGGCCACCACCCGGTAGATGCTTTCATGTGCCAGGAGTGTCACCAAACCTGGCTGAGCACAGGTAGCCCCTCGAGTCGCCAGCACCGCGGCTCCATGATACCCGAGACTGCCGCCCAACAAGGCGCACCAACCCTGAGAACCCTTGTGCGCGTTGGCAAACCTGGGTGGCGGGAAGCGATCAAAATCCTCCGCGACCACAAAATGAAGATCACTCTCAGTTCCGCTCAGTGGGAGGAGCCCGATCTGGCCGATCACCGAAAGTCTACCAAGATAGGCCGCTTGCCCTGGGGCGAGCATGCCTTGTTTACAGGCCCCGACTGTCCAGGTCTCAAAGGCCCGGATCACACAAGAATGCGTGATGCCTGGACCGGGAGGCCGCCACCCACTTGGCATGTCGACAGCTATGACTGGTAAGCCTGATTGATT
>JALRAZ010000133.1 GCA_023257935.1 Verrucomicrobiota bacterium | reverse complement strand
GCAGGAATCTCAAACAGCCCCAACGCTTCCGATTTATCCGAGAGCCACATGCCGCCCACATTAATCGCTTCTGAGGTAGGGTTGTGGATTTCAATAAAGTCTGGTTGGAGGCTTCGATTGGAAGCTATTTCGTTGATGACGAGCGCCCTTTGCTGAAACTCCACACTGGGGGTTGGTTGAAGCTCCATGTCGAGTTGTGGGCTGAGAATGAAGTCGGAGCTGTTGCCAATCCCAACGTTGTGGCCCTGCACGCACAACCAGTTGGTTCCAGCCACAAGGAGGCTCGATTGCCCTGTCAGGTTCAACGTGACAGGATCATAGTCCGAACCAGCGCTGGCAGCCTGGTCGAACGCGGGTGGGTTGCCAGAGACACCCTGGCTGCCTACTCGAACACCATTGAGGTAAGCGACAAAGCCATCGTCATAGTGCATGGTGAGGGTCAGGGTGTTGAGGGTCTCCAGATCCTGGGGAAGGATTTCAAAAGGGATCCTGGCATAGACCGAGAGATAGGCATTGCGCATGTCATCCAAGAGGGTGGTCAGCTGGGATCGTTCCGCCTCATTGTTGCTGTAGCCGTAGCCTGAGCGCCCAGCCAGCCAGTCACCGTCTTGAACAAAGGCTGGTTTTGTCCAATCAGTGCTCCCCGGAGACGGTTCCTTGATTCCTTTAAAATAATGCCCTGGGCTTCCGTTTTGAACGAGCCTCCTGAGCGTGGGGTCCTGGCCTCTGGCCGGCTCTGCTTTGCCTGGTGATCCTCCAATCAGGAAGCTATGGCCCCAGCTTGCAGCATCATCGTTGTCCCCTTCTGGATCCTGGCGCACAAGTGAATCGCCAGCACCATCTGCCGAGGCTGGCCAAGACCCACTTCTGCCATAGCGAAACCGGATCCTTCCTTCACCGAATGCATCCACTAGCCGTATCATTTCCCCTGTATTATCAAGAGATCCCCGATAATCACCCACCACATTGGTGATACCGTAGTGGGTTCTGATCGCCTGAGCATTTTTGGCGACAACCAGATAGCTATTTGGCTCAAGCAGGATGCCAGCTGGGAAGTCAAACAGGATACCTTCGACAAAAGCCATGCCATCCAGAGTCATTGCCTGATCGCCGTGATTGTAGAGCTCGATAAATTCCAGTGACTGGCCAAGTGACTCCTCCAGGGCCTTGGGAGGATGATACATCACCTCGGAAATGATTAGGTCGGCGGCCACTTTCTGCCAGCCCAGACAAAGAAATAGTAAGGCGAAGGCTCTAAAATTTGGCATGGAGAAGCGAGCCGTCATTGGGCATTTGGTGAAGGCAATGGTCATGGGTTTGATTCCGGTTGAGCCCTTGATTTCCAGCATGATTAATGCCACCTGGAAGCTTTCTTCGTATCAAAACACCGCCGTGAAGGTCAGTCACCGCCGCCCCCTTCTAGGATTTCAGGCGGGCTTGGTCTCCATTATCGGAACACAACGCAGACAGGGGTTGGTACCTTGATGGTATGTCCGGTGGGTTCGAGAGCACCTGAATCCTCCTGGATTTGGAAGACAACGATGGTGTCACTCCCTTGGTTGGCTGCCAGGAGAAAACGACCCGAGGGGTCAATGCCGAAACTGCGAGGGGTCTTGCCCTGAGTCGGTTCGAGCTCGACCAATTTGAGTTTTCCTGAGGCCTGATCAATCTGGAAAACCGCAATGCTATCATGCCCACGATTGGATCCATAAAGGAAATGCCCACTTGGATGCATCATGATTTCTGCCGTGTAGCTAGTCTCATCGTAGCCCTCGGGCAGGGTATCGATGGTTTGGAATGCCTGCATCGTCATCCTGCCTGAATCTTCATCCATCGCCACGGCTGTGATGGTGTTGTTCAATTCGTTGATGGCATAGCCAAAGGGCAATGAAGGGTGAAAGGTAAAATGGCGCGGGCCTGCACCAGGTTTGACTGAAATGGATGTGGTTCGATACAGATTGAGATGCCCTGTTGCCTGTTCAAAGGGATAGGCAAAGAGTTTGTCGACTCCCAGATCGGCGGCCACAGCAAAGCGGTTTTTAGGGTCCAGGTTGATGCAATGAGCATGTGGGCCCTCCTGACGAGAAGGGTTGACGCTGGAGCCAAGGTGTTCGACCACATCAGCCGTAGATCCCAGGCCCCCATTTGACTCAATAGGTAGGACAGCAACTGTGCCACTGCTGTAGTTGGCGACAAGCACCCACTTGCCGGAGGCATCGACCTGGATGTGGCAAGGTGCTTTGCCTCGACTGGCTACCTGGTTAATAGGTTCGAGCGATGTGGTCTGGTCCGACAGGCGAAAAGCTGTGACGGCTCCGGTTTCTTTTGATTCGAACGAACTGGTTTCATTGACGGCGTAGAGCAGAGGCAGGTTAGGATGCAAGGCTAGGAAGGAGGGGTTTTCCGATGACGCAGCTAGGCTGACTTCGGAAGTGCTTTCTCCGCTTTGATCATCCCACTCAAAAGTATAAATGCCCTGGCTTTGGTTTCCCGTGTAGGTGCCAACATAGACTTGGTGAGTGGCGGCTTGCATGAGTATTGAGGCGGTGAATCCGTGAAGCATGCCAAGAAGGCATCGCCACTTAAAACTTTGCTTGCGCGCAGGGATGGTGAAACGGTCCATGATGAGCATGAACCCTCAATCCCAACAAAAAATCAAGGCTCAACTGGCTATTCTGGGTCAGGGCTTGATCCCATTTCAAAAGTGATTATCTGACCGACCTCCCGTCCTTCAAGCTGAGCCAGGACCGATTCCCTTCTTTGCTGGATGAAGACCCTGATTTGATGCGATGGATGCTCTGTCCCTTTGGTTTCGCTGCCTGACACCGATGTCTGCGCCTGGCTAGCTTGAGCTTGGTCAAACTGGGCTGTTGTGGGCGCGGGTTCGTGCTGGAGGACGGGGCGGATAAGAGGAGCCAAACGATCCATCTGCTGACTGATATGCTCCAAGGTGAAGGGAAACTGGAGCTGATCGCGCAAGGCCTGGTTATAAAGTCGCAAAAAAACTTCAGATTGAAACAAGCGTTCCACGAAGAATTGATCGCCTATCCATGGGTGAGTGATGCTAGCGTGGGTTCGCTGCTCCAGTGTTCCGGTCAGGGGGAACTCACCCCAGCTGTGATCCAGGTCCCACGGCGCGAAGGCAATACGATGGGTTTGCGGCTGCATCGTCATCAGGAAGTTTTGCCCGTTAAAGAGAATACCATCGTAGTTTGAGAGCAATACTTGAGCAGCGAAGAATCGTGCCACCGATTCCAGATCGAAGTAGGTTTCCCAACCAGCTTGAAACCCCTGTTGATCGGGTTGGTTGAACCACCTGATGGTTGATATGAGGTGCGCTTGCTGAGCTTCGCTCAAGGGAGTCTTCGGGTCGTAAACAGCTTCATAAGCTTCCCAGCCTCCTTCCAGTTCCTCAAACAGCTTCATCGTGACTGGCTTCAGCAAGGCGCCTCCGGATTGACCCCATTGTGAGTCGAGCCATTGACCGTCAGGTTTTTCAACCATGAGATACAGGCCCAAGTGGGACGCAGGCAGGATTCCTTCAATGGCAAGTGTCAGATCCAGGTAGCTGGTGCGAGGGCTTGGGATGTTGATTGCCTTAAAGTAGGCATAACCCAGGGCATCACTCATGCGTGTTCGATCCGCCAGCAGCGAGTGGAAGTTGAGGTTTTGGTGACCTAGCAACCCGGCGGGGTTCTCTTCCGGGCTGAGCTTCAATTTGAAGGAGCGTTTGTAACGGTCTTTGGATTCAAGAAAGGTCCCATTGCCCTTGTAGCGAACCCGAGGAGCGACAAAGTGTAAGCCTTCAAAGTCAAGTGAGAGAGCCTGGGACCAGGGTAAGTCCCATCCAATCACGCCAAGCAACCCTGCTCGGCTGGCATGTGGATTACGTAAGGTCATTTGTGGGCTTAATTTTCCAGACAGGGTTGGGATCTTCACCGGAGAGAGGGCTGCCCATTGGTTGCTTGTAAAGTTCAGATGCACATGCCAGGCATGATCCCACTGAAATAAGCTGTCTGGCTGGATGCCGAGCCTGTTCGACTTTAAGGTAGCAGGGATTGTCTCCTGGACGGCAGGAGCAATGGCTTCAGGAAAAGGTTTGAATCCAGCCGTAAGAAGGGTTCGCAATGCCCATCCAGAGAATGAGGGATGTTGAAATGCCAGGAATAACCCTGCGACAAGCAGGATCAACACCAGAAGTCCGTAACAGCATAAAACCAGACACTGCAGCAGGTGTCTTAGCAACCGGTTGGCTGGCCAATTGCGGGGAAACCACTTCATGGGAGGTCCTTGATCTGGTAGGAAGCCTGGTCGTGCACTCCCTCGATGATCAAATCCCCTTTCGCAGGGTTGAAGTGTATGAGGGAATAGGCATTTTTTTCGGGCCATTTTCCTTCGATCATGGCTTGCATCGTGAGGTAGTGGATCTCCCCGAATATTTGATGCGCATTGAGATGGTTGTGGCCCTGGAAGACAGCAGCCACCTGCCCCGATTCCTCGAGGATGCGGCGTACTTTGGCCGCACTGCGGATGCCGTAGTGGTTGTCCACATCAAGGCGATGATGCACGAAGACCAGGGCAGGTTCTTCTGAATCCTGTAGGGTTTTTTCCAACCAGAGTTGTTGTGAGATGGGGATGTCCGCCTCCTTCCAGTCATAGTTTTGCCTTCCGTATGGGGCGCCATCGTGGCGGTAGCAGGCATCAAGCAGGATCAGTCGAATACCTTTGAGTCGAATGCATTGATAGGCAGATGCCTGCCCAACGCCGGTGAGGAATTCCTGTTTTGTTAGGCCCCAAACGCAATGATTGCCCAATACAAAAGCAATCGGTGCTTGGAGTTGCTTGAGCTCTTCCCTGATTGTCTGGAGATGTCCAAGCTCCTTCTCTACCGTACTCCCCGAATCAATCAAATCACCCAGGCATAAAACTGCGTCGACTTGAGCATCATTGAATCGAGCGATTGCCTCCCTCACTTTCTGAATCGAGTCTCGGTAATGACGACTTCCTGCTACTGGTAAATCGGCGTAGTGAATGTCTGAAATCAATCCCAAGCGCAGTGGCCAATCCTCGGTAGGGATAGGCTGTCCAAATAGTTGTCCCACCGCTGGGGTTGAGAGGCTACTCACCTTGAGAAAGAGTCTTTTGCTCAGTCGTCGAGAAGACAGTTCCAGGCCGCTTGGATTGTGCATGATGTGTTCAGGGTTTTTTATTGGGTGGCTTGGGAGCCCAGCGAGGCATGCTCTCCAGAGCTTTGATCAGCGATTGTTGGGCTTGATAGGTATCCCCAGAAAGCTCGGTTGGCGGAAGCACATTCTTTTCGAGTTCATCCTCTTGCACGTCGAAAAATCGACCATCCTGATAGAGTTTGAACCGATGGTCGCGAACAAACTGATTTTTGTACTGATCAAGATTTCCCCAGAGAGGATCATACCAGCAGTAGGTCCAAGGACGCGGGTTGCCTTTTTCACCCCTTAGCTGAGGGAGGAAACTACGCCCTTCGACAACAGCGGGGTTGGGGTGTGTGATGCCCATGGCTTCGGCAAAGGTGGGTAGCATGTCCGAGAAATCAATGAGATCTGAGCTTGTCTTTCCGGTCGGAGTCCTACCTTTCCAGTAAGCGATCATGGGTACATGGGTCCCTGCATTTGGGGTTGTTCCCTTGCCTCCCTGAATGATTCGGTTGTCCCATTTGGATCGAATCGAGCGGTGCGTCCCATTGTCGGAGGTAAAGATCACCAAGGTGTTTTCGCTCAGCTTGAGTTCATCGAGTGTGCGCACAATCCGTCCGACCAGATGGTCCATGTAATGCACCATGTCGGCAAAAAACTTCGGATCTTTTCGATTTCGCTCTGATTGCCATTCGGGACTGCTGGGAGTGGGTACAAATGGATCATGGGTTAGAACCATTGGATAATAGGCTAAGAATGGCACCTCACGATGCCGTTGAATAAAATCGATGAGGAAATCGGTGAAAACATCAGGCCCATAAGTTTCATCCGAGTATTCCCGCAATTGCCCGTTCTGTTCGATCAGCGCTCCTGCATAGCGTTCTCCACGAGCTCTGGGTTGAGTGAGTTGCCAGAGGCAGTATTCATCAAAACCAGCCTTCATGGGTCTGTTGTTATCTTGATGACCTTCCAGTTGGTAGGTCAGTCCATTGAGTTGCCACTTACCGGCAATGCAAGTGGCATAGCCCGCCTCCCTAGCGAGGTTGGCAAAAGTGATTTCTGCAGGATCCAGATAGCCAAAATGTGTGTAATTAGCATGATTATACCGGCCGGTCATGATCTGAACCCTGGAAGGAGTGCAAAGTGGTTGGCTGTAGCAATGTTCAAATCGCATCCCTCTGGAGGCTAAGGCGTCCAGCTCCGGGGTATGATAGGACTGACTGCCGTGACCACTGAGACATTCATAGCCTAGATCATCTGCCATGATTAGAACGATGTTGGGACCTTCTGCCTGCACGATCATCATACTACAAGCCATCATGGTAAGGCCGACGACCGCATGGATCCGCTTCCAGAATAAGGAGGGATTTCTCATGATCTGATTGCAGCCCAGTTATCTAGAAAAGTCCAGACCCATCCCCGGGGGGTTTTATGGTCCTTATGACTTGATTGTGTCGCAGATCTTGTCTCATTTATTCACTGCTTATGCGTCAATCATGCTTTTTGAACTCAATGCTTTTGCCACGCGGTTTTGCTCATGCTGCCTCCCTATACTGGCCAGGGCGGTTGCTTTGGTTCTGGCTCCTATCTCCCTGTCTTGTATCTGACTCATATGCCGAAGCACGGCTGACTTTCACTCAGGGCGATAGAGAAGATCATCGGGTTCAACCTGAAATGGCCTTATTCGTTCCGGTAGACCAGACAGCGACTCCATTCTTAGTTCCCGGGTCATTCCAGTGCGTGCTTGAGGCTCAATTGGTGGTGGATCGGCGACAGCAACTTCGCTTTGAAATGAAGGGAAGTGGTCAGGCCAAAATGAGTGTGAATGGCGAGGAAATCTTGGAGACGCTTGGGACCCCTTCTGAAGACCTGACTCTTGCCCCAGGTCTTCATCGGCTGAAGATCGCCTATCGGAGCCCAGATCAGGGCGAGGCACAACTCCGGGTGTATTGGTCTGGGGAGGATTTTCTACAGGAACCTTTGTCAGCGAGTCATCTGAAGTGGTCCGAGACCCAAGATGTGGATCGATTGCGTCAGGCAAGGCACCAACTTGCCGACTTGAATTGTGTGGCCTGCCATCAGAGCGATGCGTCCATCCTGATGCCAGAAGCCCAGTGGCGAGGACCCTCACTCAATGGTGTTGGCAGCCGGCTTCAACCCGCATGGATGGCACGTTGGATTGCCGACCCCCAGAGCCTCAGAGCTTCTTCCCACATGCCGCAGATCTTCCGTGGAAAAGGAGCTGCTCAGAACGCTGCTCATATCGCCGCCTTCCTGGCACAACAGCGAGGTTCGGTGACCTCTAGCGGTGATGGCAATGTGAAGGAGGGAGGGTATCTTTTTCGTGAGCTTAATTGCATTGGTTGCCATCAGATCAACGGTGAAAATTCCGATCGCATTTCGCTTCTGGCAATGGGCCAAAAATACCAGCCTGGTGCACTGGCTGCCTACCTGCTTGCCCCTGAAAAACACCACGAAGTGACGGCCATGCCCAATTTCAGCCTGACATCTCAGGAGGCCAGCGATCTAGCCAGCTTCCTCCTGTCTCAGGGTGAATCTGATTCTGAGTCAGGCGATCTGTCTTTTGGTGATCCTGTCATGGGGAAACAATTAATCGCCTCCTCAGGATGCCTGCAGTGCCATGATCTTGATGGGGTGAGCTCTACCATGAAAGCGCCCCCAATGCTCAACGCCTTGCTGTCCAAGGAAGGATGCCTGGACCCGACCCGTGAGGACAGCGCGGCTCCAAGGTTCCAGCAGGACCTTTCTGGTCTGCACCTTGCTGATGCCGAGCTTAAAAAAGTGGTCGAGTCACTCGGTCGCTACAGTCCGGTTGAATTTGCTCAGAGGCAAATGGAATCACTTCAATGCTCGGCCTGTCACCAGCGCCACGGTCGCCCGGCGAGCATAGGTGCCTATGAGGAAGAGGTGGCTCACCTCGTTCGGCCTGTACCAGCCAAGCAGGATGGTGAAGCCGCTACCCAGCCGCCTCAGCGCATCCCTTCCATCGACCACGCAGGGCAAAAGCTCAACACCGACTGGCTGAGTGCCTTGCTCAAGGGAGAGAACCCTGAACCCACCCGCCCCTGGCTTGCCGCTCGCATGCCTGCCTGGCCAAGTCGCGCTGAGAACCTGGCTGTAGGGATTGCCCATGGGCATGGACTGAGTCCTCAGCGGGATGAGGCACCTGCTTTCACTGAAGCTTCCGTAGCCATGGGGCAAAAATTGGTTGGGGTGGAGGGATTCAGTTGCAATGCCTGCCATGCCATCGGTGACCAGCCAGCTCTGGCTGTTTTCGAAGGTGCTGGCCCCAATCTCAAGCTGGTCCCATCCAGGCTGCGTCATGATTATTTCTATCAGTGGATGCATCACCCTCAGCGCTGGATCGCTGATACGATCATGCCACGTTATGCTGAGAATGGGGTTTCTCCCCTCAAGGATTATGCCGATGGGGATGCCACAAGGCAGTTTGAGGCGATGTTGGGAAGTTTTTATGAGCTTGCCGAACGTCAGCCTCCAGGTATGCAGCCTGGCTTGATCGGTTCTTATTACCAAGTCCGTCGAGACTGGCAAAGAACCCTCAACCGATTGAACCGTACTCGACCTTTTTTGGTCCGAGTGGATCCATGGATAGCCTTCGCTAATGGTGAAGACACTTTTGCTGACACCAAGCTGAGCGATCAATTCATGGTTCAGTGGCAGGGATCACTACGTGTCGAAGTGGCGGGCACTTACCAATTTTTCCTCCAATCCGACGATGGTGCCCGCTTGAAATTGGATGATGAAAATCGACTCGATTATATGGGGCCCCACTCGTTTGCTGAAAAAACCTTTACCATCGATCTGGAGCCAGGTTTGCATCCTTTCGAGCTGACTTATCATGACATAGCCGGTGGTCAGGGTTGCATCCTCTCCTGGATCCCTCCCGGAGGCTCTCGAGAGGTTATTCGAGGGGCTCATTGGTTGCATGCCACTTCGGATCTGCAGGGGCTTTCATGGGATCAAGATGCCTGGGATTCGTTCAAGGTTGCCTCCTTGCGTGCGCCGACCAATCAAGTGATCGATGGCGCTGGTGAGGCGCTTGATCCCAAATATGGATCCTTGATCGGGACAGCGGTTCGCGTTGGTAATGACTCACTGGGTGAGAACATTGCCTTTCGTGGTCAGGTCCTGAAGTTAGACTCACAAGGGAAGGCTGCGGTGGTTTTTGATACC
>JALRAZ010000029.1 GCA_023257935.1 Verrucomicrobiota bacterium | reverse complement strand
GCGTGGAGCAGGACACTGGGCGCCGACGCAGGCAGGGAGTCATCGATGAGCTGCTCGGTCGCGATCATGATCCCATGCGATTTGATCCTCCTGATGCCAGTCTCTCTGGTCATGGTTATGAGGTGCTCGGTACGCTGACCGATCAAGGGGATCCTGTCAGAGCCAAGGCCAATGCGGAGGACACCCTCTCCAGGCACCCTGATGTGGCCTGCATGGTTGGGCTCTTTGCCTATAACCCACCTGCTATCCTGGAGGCCCTTTCTCAGGCTGGCAAATTAAATCAGGTCAAAATTGTAGCTTTTGATGAAGCTGATGAGTCACTGCAGGGTATCCTGGATGGTACGGTCCACGGTACCATCGTGCAGAATCCCTACATGTATGGCTACAAGTCCATTGAAGTGCTCAATGCAATCCATCAGGGAGACTTCTCGATGATTCCAGATGACCAATTCATCGACATCCCAGCTCGATTCATCCGTCAGGACAACGCTCAGGCCTTTTGGGATGATCTCCGTGAAAAGACTGGCGAAACCTCGGCAGGTGAAGGGTGAATCCCGCTCCAACAGAACCCCTCAATTCTGTGGATGAGGCAGGGCTGAGTCCGCCCCTTCTGCTGGAGGGGCGCGGCATCACCAAAAGCTTTCCAGGGGTCAAGGCCCTCAAGGGAGTCGATCTGAAACTATCCCCTGGTGAGGTCCTTGCGGTGATTGGGGAAAATGGTGCAGGCAAAAGCACCTTGATGAAAATCCTCGCTGGCGTGCAGAGCCATGATGAGGGGGAATTGAGGATCGATGGGCAACCTGTGCGGTTTTCTGGGGTGGAGGATGCTCTTGGCAATGGTATCGCGCTGATTCACCAAGAGCTGAATCTGGCTGACAACCTTGATGTGGCGGCGAATATCTTTCTTGGCCGAGAACCACGTCGTTTCGGTCTGATGAACACCTCGCTCATGCATGCTCAGGCTTCTGACTGGTTGCAGAAGGTTGGCTTGAGGGTGCCTCCAGAGACAATCGTGGGGCATCTTACCATTGGACATCAGCAATTGGTGGAAATTGCCAAGGCTCTCTCGGTTAATGCTCGAGTGCTGATCATGGATGAACCCACATCAAGCCTCAGCCAACATGAGACCGAGCAACTTTTTGCTGTCATTCGGGATCTTTCAGCCAAGGGAGTTGCCATTGTTTACATTTCCCATCGCCTGGGTGAGGTCAAGGCTCTGGCTCATCGAGTGACTGTGTTGCGGGACGGGGAAAATGCCGGCTCCATTGAAAAGCAGGACATTCATCATGACCAAATGGTCCGATTGATGGTGGGACGCGATGTCTCACAATACTACGCACTCAAAGAGCGCCAGACGGGAGAGGTGATCATGAAGGTCGAGGGTCTTCGTACACCTCATGCCCCCGAACATGCGCTTCATTTCGAATTGCGTTCCGGCGAGATTGTAGGCGTGGCAGGGCTCGTCGGTGCAGGTCGAACTGAGATGCTTCAAACCCTCTTTGGGGTGGCTCCGGCAGTGGGTGGTAGCATGTGGGTAGCCGGTCGATCTTTCACACCGCAATCTGCCGCTCAGGCGATCGAGTGCGGGTTGGCATTGGTCCCTGAAGACCGCAAGCAACAGGGATTGATCCTCGAAATGGCGATCAAGGAAAACATGAGCCTGGCCAGTCTCAGGCGAGATCAAAGAAGGGGCTTTCTTGATTTTGGAAGCGAACAGGATATCGCTGATCGAATGATTGCCGATATGCGGATCAAGACGCCATCGGACATGCAGCAAGCCCAGTATCTTTCTGGTGGTAACCAGCAGAAGGTTGTCCTTGGGAAATGGCTGGCTATGAAACCTCGCATCCTGTTGCTTGATGAGCCAACGCGAGGGATTGATGTGGGTGCCAAACAGGATATCTACCGACTCATGGAAAAGTTGGCTGAACAGGGTGTGGCTATCTTATTTGTCTCAAGTGAAATGGAAGAGATTATTGGCATGTCTGATCGGGCTTTGATCATGCATGAGGGTCGGCTTGCTGGTGGATTACCTCGGGCTGAGTTAAGTGAACAATCTGTCATGCAGCTGGCCACCGGTGGAGATAGGCCCTGAAGCTCGGTAACGATTTGAATTGCAAGAGATGAAGAAGATTTACGGTATTACAGGCATTTTCATGGTGGTCTTTATCCTGACTGCTTTAATGAGTTCCAGCTTCCTGACACCTTATAACATGGAGCGACTGATCCTGCGCACATCCCTCTTTGGGATCATCAGTATCGGGGTTGGCTTCGTGATCATCACCAGCGGGATCGATCTATCGATCGGATCGGTGATCTGCCTCATAGGGTGTGGCCTACCCTGGCTATTGACCAAGCTCTCCCTTTCTATGCCTATCGCAATCCTGGTCGTGTTGCTGGCCACGCTCATGATTGGATTGCTCCATGGTTTGCTTATCACCAAGCTCAAGCTACAGCCTTTTGTGGTCACACTGTGTGGCCTGCTTATGTATCGTGGTCTCACCCGTGGTTTCACTGGTGATCAGACCCAAGGGTTTGGTCAGGTTTTCAAGGAACTGCGATGGTTGGGAGAAGGACGTGTGGCCCTACCAGGTATACCACTGGAAACCTTCGGTTTGCCGGTCCCATTTTTTATCCTAGTGTTGGTTGCCATCCTGGCTTCCATTTTTCTCAATCGCACCATTTATGGCCGCTACCTTTTGGCTCTCGGGCGTAACGAACAGGCAGCGCGCTACAGCGGGATTCATACCGATAAAATGATTGTGCTAGCCTACCTGATCTGTGCTGGATTGGCTGGCCTTGGGGGTGTCTTGTTCATCCTGGACGTTAATTCGGCCCAGCCAGTTGACTTCGGCAATTTCTACGAACTCTATGCGATTGCAGCAGCTGTATTGGGTGGATGCAGCCTTCGAGGAGGGCAGGGAACCATCCTTGGTGTGGTGATTGGAGCTGCTCTCATGCAGGTGCTTCGCAATATGATCACCTTGGTCGATTGGATCCCTACCCACATCGAATATGCCGTGATTGGGGCGGTGATTTTGGTAGGTGTGGTTGCCGATGAGGTGGTCAAGCGTGTGGCATCAAGCCGTCAAATCGCTGCCAGCCGTCAGTAGAGAATCCTGGCCTTAAGCCAATCAAGCGATGACTCAAGCAGACGATTCCTCTCATTTTGCCTCACCAGCGTTTTTGTTTCAGCTATGATGTGCATCTGAGCTGGTTGCCGAGACTCAAAGCTGGCATTCGAGGGGCTTCGATTTTGATGGAGTCATTTCTGGCACTCCTATTTGTTCTGGCCTTCGAGCTGTTAATCTGTGGGTCCGGCCTCGATCGCAGCCCTCGGGGCAAGGTTGAACTGCCAGCGCACGAAGCGGCGCACCTGCTTGATGCCATCTTCCAAGAGCAGATAGTTGATGGGGACCAACAGCAAGGTGATGAAGGTGGCAAACAAGATGCCCCAACCAAGTGATATGGCCATAGGGATCAGGAACTGCGCTTGCGTGCTTTTTTCCCACATGATCGGGATCAGACCTGCAAAGGTCGTGAAGGAAGTCAGCATGATGGCGCGGAATCGAGCCACCCCGGCAGTGCGAACTGCCTGGATAAGGTCCATGCCTGCCTTGCGTTTGCGGTTGATGTAGTCCACCAAAACCAAGCTATCGTTGACCACCACTCCCGAGAGCGCCAGCATGCCAAAGACACTCATGATACTCAGGTTTTGGCCCATGATGATGTGCCCCATGATGGCCCCTCCCAGGCCAAATGGAATGACCGACATGACGATGAGCGGCTGAAGGTAGGAACGGAAGGGGATGGCCAACATCGCGTAGATAGAAAACAGGACGAACACCGATCCCAGCCACACACTGCCGAAGGATTCACGTTGTTCTCTAGCCTCTCCCTCGAGAGTGAATTGCATGCCAGGGAAGGCGCTGATGATCTCAGGCATGAAGCGCATGATGTCGGCCTGGATGATTTGAAGATCCACCTTTTCCTTGTCTGCATCAGCGGTAACCTGAATGGTGCGATTACGATCGATGCGGCGAATGCTTGAGAAACTTCGCCCTTCTTCCACCTCGGCTACTGAGGAGAAGGGAATCTCCTGGCCGTCGGGAGTGCGTATGCGCATGGCCTCCAGGTTGGCTAGCGAACTCCGCTCTTCTTGGGGATAGCGAACCATGACTCGGACATCTTCTCGGCCTCGCTGGATTCGTTGCGCCTCACTGCCAAAAAAAGCTTGGCGGGTTTGGCGGGCGAGATCATTCATGGTCAAACCCAGCATTTCAGCTTCGGGTTTGATCCGCAATTTACGCTCCGGTTTGCCATCCTCAAAAGTGTCACGGATATCAAACAGATCTGGGTATTGTTGCAGCTTTTCCTTGGTCTGAGCCGCTGCTAGTTGAAGGTCATCAAAGCTGGGCCCGGTCAGCTGGATAGTGATCGGATCACTGGCACGACCAATCTCGGCGCGAAAACTAAGCTCTTGGGCCCCTGGTATCACTCCTATCGCCTTGCGCCACTCGGCCACAACCTGCTGACTGGTTAATGGTAACTGACGCTGCTCGGGTGGGGTCATATCCATGGCCACTTCCCCTACATGGGTCAAGCCGGCGCTTCGTCCGCGCCCCCCGGTCATACCAGAAGCCCCCACGACATCCATGATATTTTCAATGATGCTTTGTTGGGTGGAAGGTTCGATATAGTCGGGTCTTTCCTTGAGTTTGTTTGCCTCATTGAGGATGTGATTGATGTGCTCGCGAGTCGTCTCCGATGGAGTCCCTTCAGGCATGGTCAGGCGCACGGTGATTCGCTCGGTGGGCACCCTTGGGAAAAACACGAACATCATCCGATTGCTCGCTAGTAGCGTGAAAAGGATGAGGCAAATGCCTGTGAAACCCGATAATGTCAGGTAACGATACTTCATGGCCAGACCGAGGAGGGGCTGATACACCCGTTTTGCAAAGGCCTGTAGGCCGTCAGCAAAAAATCGCTGACAGCGCTCCAGCACAGAATGATTTTGATTTCTCCCATCAGGTAAGCGCATGTGCTTGAGGTGAGCCGGGAGGATGAGCTTGGATTCCACCAGCGAAAAAAGCAAAACGGGGATGACCACCAGAGGGATCTGAGCGAATATTTTGCCGCGAAAGCCCTCAATCATCATGATGGGGACAAAAGCAGCCACGGTAGTGAGGACCCCAAAGATGACGGGAACTGAGACTTCTTGAGCTCCTACTATGGCAGCCTCGGTTGGGCTGCTACCTCGCTGCAGGTGACTGAAAATATTTTCGCCTGTCACAATGGCGTCGTCGACCACGATGCCTAACACCAGGATGAAGCCAAACAGACTGATGATATTAATGGTTACCCCAAGTTGAGGCATAAACGCCAAAGCTCCCATAAAGGCTACTGGGATACCCAGGCACACCCACAGGGCCAGCGAAAAGCGAAGGAAAAGCGCCAGGACCAGAAACACCAGAAAACCCCCTTGAATTGCGCTGGTGGTAAGGGTGTTGATGCGTCCCATGACGATTTTGGAACGGTCATTCCAATAACTGAGATCGACCCCTGGAGGCAATGTTGCCTGCCTTTCTACCAGATAGGCTTTGACCTCTTTTGCCAGGTCAATGGCATTTTGGTTGCCTACCCTTGCGACAGTGATCATGACACAGCGCTTGCCGTTCCACCTTGCAAAAAGGGGGGTTTCTTCAAAGCCGTCGATCACTTCAGCGATGTCGCCAAGCGTCAATCGACTGCCATCGTTGCGAGTCAGGAGGACGATCTTTTCAAAATCCTCCCCGAGGTAGGCCTGGCCCTTGGTGCGGAGAAGGATTTCTCCTCCCTGTGTCTTGATTGCCCCAGCTGGAAGGTCCACCGATGAAGTGCGGATGGCTTGCGCCACCCCATCGAGAGTCAAACCATATTGTTGGAGTGTCTGTTCAGAGACCTCAATCGCAATTTCGTAGGGGCGAACTGCCTGAAGAGCCACCTGGGTGACGTTTGGGAGATTGACGATTTCATCCCTGATCTGTTCTCCCAGTAAGCAAAGATCCTTTTCACTCATGTCGGCAGCTAGCACGACGGTAATGACCTCTCCCCTTGGTTTGGCAAGGTTGACGATGGGCTTCTCGGTCTCGGCAGGAAAGGTATTGATCGAATCGACCCTGTTCTTGACATCATCAAGCAACTCCCTCGAGTCATATCCTTTGTCCACTTCAATGGAAACGCTGCCCGAACCCTCCGATGCCGTGGAGTTGATTTGCTTAATACCTTGAAGATCCTGGATGGCTTCCTCGATCTTCACGACGACTGATTCCTCCACTTCTGCGGGAGTTGAACCGCGGTAAGGAACCGACACGGTGATCATGTCCAGTTCAAATTCTGGAAACACTTCGGTTGGAATGCGCTTGAAAAGCGTGTTGATCCCAGCCAACAGGATACCAAACATCAGTAGGTTGGCAGCCACCCCATTTCGAGCAAACCAGGCGATCATGCCATGCATTAGGAATCCTTTCCTTTGTTTTGATGCGACCCCTTCTTATCGGCGGCCCCATCAGGCTTGCCCTGCTGCTTCACTTGCGGGTCATCCAAAGCAGTCGGTGGCGCCTCGCCTTCAACCCATGGAATCACAGTGGTTCCATCAGCAGCAAAGAGCATTGGGGTAAGGCAGAGCAATTCGTTATCCGCGATGCCCTCGTTGATCACAATGTCTTCACCCTGTTTCCAGATCACCTTGACCGACCTCCTAGAAATGGTTCCATCAGCCCCGATGATAATGACTTCATCATGATTGCGCAGTGCCGACCTGGGTATCACGTAAACTTCTTCGAGGCGATGTCCCTGGATTTCTGCTCCAACGTATTGATTGAGTTTGAGTGGTAGGTCTTCATCGCTCTCACGTTCGAATGGCGCGTCGATCTGTGCGATGACAAACAATTCACGACTTCGCGCGTCGTAAGCGCTTTGAGTGCGTACCACCTGTCCTATCCAGTTGGCATCCTGAGTGCCGTATTTGCCGGTAATCCTTACCTCAGGAAGCATAATACTTTTGCTTCCCGTGTTTAGGTTACCTGCTTCGGGTAGGGTGATGTAATCGAGCTGGTCATTCCGAAGGGGGAGTCTAATTTCTGCGTAGTCAGTGGCAAAGATCTCTGCAAGCTGGTTGCCAGGAGCCACACCTTGTCCGATGTCAACGCTCTTGGTCAGCACGCGTCCATCGAATGGCGCCTTGATCGTGGTGCGCTCCAGATCTCTTCTGGCTCGCCCCAGCGCCGCTTGGGCGGATTGCACATCAGACTGAGCGACCTTCAGATTGGCTGCGCTCAAATCCAGTTCTGCTCGGGGGATCAGGTTTTCCTTGATGACTTCCTGATTGCGCTGATGAGTCAGGCTAGCCAACTCCAGAGATGCCTCTGCTGCCAGCAGCCGCGCCTCAGCCGTACTGAGTGCTGTTTCGTAGTCGCTGGGGTCGATACGAACCAGTGGTTCATCCTGCTTGAAAAAACCGCCTGATCGAAAGCTATCGGAGATCCAGATGACTTCTCCGTTGACCCTTGGGATAAGGGTGCTTTGGGTTCTGGCCTGAATGATTCCCTGGGACGGAATGACGACTTGGAAATCCTGCGAACTCATCCGCTTGGCGCGCACGGTCATGGTTTCCCCTGCTGGAGGACGGCGAAAAGGTTCTGGTTTGGTGGCCATCATGACGTATGCCACGCCCAAGCAAATCGCCAGGAATGAGATAGGGGCTACACCCTTGAGTAGGTATTGCATTTTTATTTGTTCAGCGTCAAAGTCTTACGTGAAATAAGACCATGTCACAAGTGCTCAAATTGTCAAAAGCTTGCTATGCGAATAATGTTTTTAGACCAGCATAGGACTACAAGGGTTACTCCGGAATTTTATTTTTCAATGCCATCTATTTCTCGAATTTTATCTCTTGGGTCATGATTCCCTGAATCAATGGGTCCTAACTTCTTTTTTAGGCAATGCAGACAGCATAGGGTGCAAGCTTTGCCATCCTAAAAACCCTCTAAAGTGAACGATGACAATTGTATGAGAATCACCAAGATCAATGGGACAATCACACAATACCCTCCGAACCTCTCCCGCATCAGTGGCCTGATCATCTGCCTGGGTTATTGGCTTGCATGGGGTTACCCGTTTGCCGAGGCGGAACAGATTCCTCAGTTAGGTAACGGGCTGCGCAATGGCTGGGCTGATCAGCACTCCATCGTCATCTGGACCAGGACCACGCGTCATGCCGAGATGAATCAAAAGGGGCCGGATTTTCTCCAAGTGCCCGCTTCGGTGGAATCAGTAGCACGCTCTGGCGGAGATCCTTCCCTCTATGCGTCCCTCCAGATGCCCCCCCAAACACAACTTGATGAGATGCTCGGTGCATGTCCGGGTGCCCCTGGGCAAGTGCGTCTCCTTTACCACCTTGAACACTACCCTGAAAGCGTGCGGCGCACACCATGGACATCAACCCATGCCGATCAGGACCACGCCGTGCAATGGAAGTTGGAATCATTGACGCCCGGCAAAACTTATCGGGTGATGGTTGAAGCCCGCCCTGTTGATGGAGGAGAAGTGACCGCCACCTGTGAGGGTGCTTTCCAAACAGCCCCAGGAATGGATCAGTCATCCGAGTTGAGTTTCTGCGTGACCACATGCCATGACTTTCTACGTCGAGACGGGGGGCTGGAGGGGCACCAGATCTACGTCCCGATGCAGGCCATGCGGCCTGACTTTGTGGTGCATGCCGGAGACATTGAGTATTACGATAAGCCCGGACCCTGGGCTTGGACCATTGAGCTCATGCGATTCAAGTGGGGGAGATTGTTTTCAATGCCGCGCAACCGCGCATTTTACGCCTCGCACACCACCTATTTCATCAAAGATGATCATGATACCCTGCGCAATGATTGCTGGCCTGGTCAACGCTATGGCAATGTTTCATTCGAACAAGGGGTTCAGCTTTTCAATGAAGAACAATTCCCAAGCCGCAACCCGCGCTATCATTCCATCGCCTGGGGTAAGGACCTCAGTATCTGGTTGCTCGAGGGGCGGGATTATCGCAGTCCTAACACGGCTGAGGATGGACCGTCCAAGACCATCTTGGGGCCAGATCAGAAAGCATGGCTCAAGGCCTCCCTTTCAGCCTCCTCTGCCACCTTTAAGCTGGTGTTCACCCCGACTCCCATCGTGGGCCCTGATCGTCCCAATAAAAAAGACAATCATGCCAATGCGGTTTTTGCCCATGAAGGCGCCGAACTGAGATCCTTCTTTGCCTCGATTCCCGGGGTCATCCTTTTCTGCGGCGATCGGCATTGGCAGTACGCTTCTGTTGATGAAGAAACGGGCCTTTGGGAATTTGGTTGTGGGCCAGGTAGTGCCAAGCATCAGCTTGGCTGGAAGGTGGGTGATGAGCGTCCTCAACATCGATTCCTAAGGGTGGCTGGGGGTTATCTTACCGGTGAAGTGATGGCCATGGAGGACGGTTTGCCCCGGCTCCGGCTTCGGCATCGAGACGTGTATGGATCCCCGGTCAGTGAATTTGTTTTCCCTCAATAGTAAGGACACGGAAAGGTCAAGCGTCCTGAGCAGTGATCTTGTCATCTAGCCCATAAAACCTCCATGATGCATCACCGATGAGCTTACCTACCCAGTTGCTATGTTTTTTCTGGGGTTCGCCGTGGGCCAGCCTGTTCCTCATGTTGTTTCTGGCCGGGCCTCCATGGTTGACCTCCTCCCGTGCCAGCACAACATCACCGCCTGTGAAGGTGTTTATTTTTGCAGGACAATCCAACATGGTGGGATCGGATTCGAATGCTGATCACATTGATCGGTTCCCTCCTTTTCAAGGCCTGCATCAAGCCCAGTCCGAGGTGCGTTTCTGGTATTGTCTGGGACGGGAACAGAAGCAGCGATCCGAACAGTGGGTTCCTCTGGGACCCGTCAACAACTTGGTGGGTCCCGAACTTAGTTTTGCTGCCCATCTCAGAGAGCATTCGGTGGGGTCATTGGCCATCATTAAATGTGCAGCTGGGGGCACACATCTGGGAGGGGACTGGAATCCAGACCAGCCTTCAGGGTTCAAGATGTATCCGCTCTTGCTGGATGAAATCAAGCAGGCCTTAGGGCAACTCCAAGAGCAAGGCGTGACCTATCAATTGGAAGGGGTGGTCTGGCATCAGGGAGAAAATGACATGTTCGAGCCTCATTACATGGCTCGGTATGGGGAGAACCTGACCCACTTCATGCGGCGTCTGCGCAATGATTTGAGCTCGCCAACTCTGCCGTTCTTTATCGGTGAGCTATGCACCAAAACGATTTGGGGCATGGATCTGCGCCCTCGTATGGCAGCTATCAGTCGCGGACAGCAGCAAGCCACTCAAGAGGATCCTCTTGCCTATTACGTGCGCAATGCCCATGTCGGTGTAGAAATGGGGCAACCAGTGGGCCTCCACTACCACTATGGAACTCTTGGCCAATTGGAGCAGGGAGTGGAATTTGCTGAAGCCTACCTCCAAACCATCGACAAGGGTCGCTCAGCCAATGCCTTACTCAAGTCCTGGCCCTTCGAAGCAGGCGACCCCATTGATTTATTCATCCTGGCTGGGCATCGTAACATGGAAGGAGAATGGAGCTTTGTTCAGGAACTACAGGCCATACCTGATTCAAAGGGATTGGCTTCGCCTCTTCCTAGCGTCGCCTACAAATACTGGTTAGGAGGGGGTGTTCGTGCATCAGCGGGATGGGAAGCGCTCGCACCATCTGGGCTCTATGACACCTTTGGGCCTGAGGTGAGCTTTGGGTATAGGTTGCGTGAGCGAGTCAAACAACCCCTTGCCATCCTTAAATTTACCCACAGCGGTTCTCAGATCATTGACTGGAGCCCTGAGGGCAGTCAAACCCCTGAGCGAAACCTTTATCCTAAATTTGTCTCAGCCATACGCCATGCTTTGCAGGAACTGAGGCAATGTGGTCATGAGGTAAGGCTGGCTGGTATCTTCTACCATCTCGGAGAAAACGATATGTCCTTTGCCCCCTATCGAGCCAAGTCGATCGATCGGCTTGAGCGCCTGATGGTGCAGACACGCTCTGACCTTGGCTTGCCAGATCTTCGTTGGTATGTCAGCCAACAGGCGCCTACGGACCATGTCGATTTGAACAACATCGATGTGACCGGGGCGCTGGCTCAACTGGCTGAGAAGGATGCTCACCTGTATCATGTCCCGGTTTTTGATCTGCCTGGTCAAGATAGGCTTCTGTTTAAGACTTCAGGTATTCTTCAGTTGGGTAGGCGCCTAGCCGATGCCTACTTGGATTCTCCATGAACTGGTTGGTTTCGGTGCATCACCATCAGTTTGCCCTGATGCACGAAGCTCATACTTTGCCCCGAAGGACTAAGCTTCAAATCCACGGGAAAGAAATTGGGCTCAACCTCCATCTTGAGTTCCGTGGTATTATGGCCAGCATGCCACAAATCAAGTTGAATCCTTTGCCATCGTAACCCCACAAAGGGAAATGTCTGAGTGAACCTGAGCTGGGGAATGATGCGAGGGCTTTGGTAGCATGCCAGCCAGGTGAGCCCATCTAGGGAGTGCCGCACCTGCATCCATTTAGTGGGTTCGACCTCATGTGTCAGACCGACTGGTTGGATTGTTGATTGAACGGGGTTCTGCTGCTGGACACCCATCAGATTGACCTGGATAACACCTCGTTTTTGCGGATCTGGATAACTGGCTTGAGCCCAGCGAACGATTCCATCCTCGGTGGCAAAAGGAGTGTCCATTACCCAAGGGTATTGAGCGGATATCCAGATGGTTTCGGTCAAGGGCTTAGCCATCGATTCGGGCACGATGTGAGCACTTCGGATTCCCCATTGGTTCTGTTTTTTGTCCTCCACCAAACGCCACTCCACCCAACCCAGTTCCCCAGGGAGCCAGCTCAACCAACCCTCATGCCAAGCTTCGATTTGAGGGCTTGAACCAAGCGGGACAGATTGGCCGCTGGTAAGGTGGAGCAGGGTGCGGGTGGGGTGTTTTGGGTTGCCGGTGATGATGGCCAGGTAGCGGCCCGATGGGGAGGCCTGCAGGTGAACGATTTGGTCGCGTTCCTCAAGATCTAACAATAACGGTGAAACCGATTCGATAGCACTTTCTGCTAGGGTATGGATGTTGACCTTCACACAGAGAAAATCCCCCTGATTTTTCTCCCTTAAAAAAAAGACCTCATCTTCATTAAGCCAACCATGCGTGGTTGGTGCCATGGTATCCAGTGAAGCGACCGGGTGAGAGTGATGGGAGAGTCGAGCAGGATTCAGCCGACTCAGACGTCTGAGGGATTGGGTGGCTAGGCAAATGCTGCAGACCAGGGCGATCAGGCCTGTTATCACCCTCTTTGTTTTGGGCAGGATCATGGCCTGCCAAAGCAATAGAGCGTCTCGGTGGTCCGCAAGTAAAGGTTTCCATCTACCATCGCAGGGGTTGCCATGATGCCTTGACCCAGGTCAATCTGATAAGCCAGTTCCAGTTCATTGGCCCGAGCCTTGACCACCGTAACCACCCCGCGCTGCGAGGCAACCAGGACATGATCCCCCACACCGATGGGCGAGCTGTAATAGTCGCCCAGTGCTCCCAAGCGCTCCTCTCGATAAATGGGTTCTCCGCTCATGGCATTCAAGCATGTCAACATCCCACCATTTTTCACCATAAAGACACGTCCAGCATAGGCAAGGGGAGATGGCACGTAAGGCAGACCTCGCTGCTGTTTCCAGGCCAGGACTGGCGTCCCCTTGGTATCAGGTGTGCGCTTCAGAGCAATCAGCGCGTTTTCGCTCTGTTCGAAGATTGCTTTCATGCTTTCCCATTCCGATTGGTCGATGCCGCCATTTTTGTCTGCATCAATGTAAGGAAAATGCATGCGGGCCGCTCCTGATGCTTCCTCACGTTGGATCTGGCCATCGTCGTTGGCATCCTCAGTCACTAAGGCCTTGAACTCAGGAAGGCTTGGAACCCCCGAACCCATGGTCCAGCCTGAGACAAAAAGGTGGTCTTCATCGAAGGCAGGGGAGGCCACCATCTCATTGGGCAGCCCACCGATCTCCCAGCGTAGCTGGCCTCTCGCTGGATCGTAGGCCTGAATGCGCAGGGTTCCTGTTGTGATGATGCTTGGATCATCACTCTCAGGAGGCCAGAGGATGGGGGTTGAAAAGCCTCGTCTAAACCCTGGCCGATCGACTTTCCAGAGCATCTTTCCCGAGGAGATCTCCAGGCATAGCAGGTAAGAATCCACATCCTGATCAATCTGAAGGATCACTCGATCACCATGAAGGACGGGGGATGTCGAGGCCCCGTGCTGCGTGATGGGCACTGGGAGGGGATGCCGCCAAATCTCCGTGCCGTTGAGCTCATGGGCAATGAGCCCAAAGGAACCAAAATAAGTCACCAGGATGCTACCATTGGTTGCTGAAGTCGAATTGGCTGGCGTACCGTTGCGGTGTCCGCGCTCGATGCTTGAAGGGGGCAGACCATGCTTCCATAGCAGCTTACCATCATGCCGGTTCAAGGCTAGAATCTGTAATGCTCCTTCTTCATGGGCGGTTATGAAAAGGTTGTCGCCCCAGATGCAGGGTGATGAGTGGCCTGATCCGATTGGGTTTTGCCACTTGATGGATTGAGTTGGACCAAAGGGTAGAGGTAACTCTTCTTGAATCGCTCTGCCCTGTCCTTGCTGACCGCGAAATTGCGGCCATGAGGACTGTGCAGATGGGTCAGAGGTGAGCGGTTGCTGACTCATCAGCCATGCAAGCAGCCAAAACATGAGACTGGCCCCTCTAGGCGGATGAAGCAGCAGGTTCATGAGCTTCAGGATGAAAGAAGTGGCCTCAGCTGCTGCTAGGTGAAGTTTTGCTTCCACCTCCCTTGCCTCCTTGGACATCCGCCAACAGGCGAGCTAGGAAAACCAGAGCGATGAGGCCAGCCACGAGTGAAATACCCGCACAAACCCAGTAAGGGACGGGAGCCTTGATGAAATAGAGGCTTGTAGCCAGAGGGGGGCCGATGATGCGACCGATGGCCGAAGCACTCTGAGAGACGCCAAGGTTCGCACCTTGCTCATTGTCCGGAGAGATGATGGAAATCAACCCAGTCAACGGAGGCCGGTTGATCCCGGAAAAGAAGGCGTAAATGGCAAGGGAACAGAGCACGGCTACCAGGCTTGAGCCCATAGGAATCAAGATGAAACTCAGGGTCAAACCAAAGAAACTGGTTAGAATGAGAGGCTTTTCTCCGAACCGGTGTACCAGCTTGCGGATGGCCCCGCCCTGGACCATGGCCGCGATGAAGCCTGAATAGGCCATCAAGTAGTAAAGTTGCGTTTTCTCAAATTGCATGTCATTGACCAGCAACAGAGGCAGAGTGGTTTCGAAGCAGGCGAAGCAGATGGTAGCTAGAAAAACCAGCAACACCAAAAGACCCAGCTTGGGTTGCTTCAAGGTGTGGCCCCATTGAGCCAGCTGGCTGCGCTTGACCGGTGGTGCAGCGTCCTTGGAGCGGCTCTCAGCCAAGATGAAAAAGGCCGTGACGAAATTGAATAGACAAATCCCGGCAGCAACCCACCCCGGAGCCTGGGGACCAATGAAGTGATTGCTGAGCCCCCCTATCAAGGGGCCAAAAATGAAGCCCAGCCCGAACCCCATACCGATGACCATCCCCACTCCACTTGATCGCTTTTCTGGAGGTGTGATATCAGCAACATAGGCCGAAGCCACCGAAAGGTTGGCCCCACAGATGCCGGCAAGCACGCGTGAGATCAGCAGCATGACGAGCCCTTGGGTGCCCGAAAGACCACTGGCGTAGCCAAAAAGGGCGTAGCTGATAGCCGAGCCTGCCGTGCTGACCAGGATAATGGGCCGTCGGCCAATGCGGTCAGATAGTTTGCCAAGCCAGGGAGCAAAGAAAAACTGCATCAGGTTGTAGGAAGCCACAATGCATCCGATCATGATTCCAGAAGCACCTAATTGCTCGGAGTATAGAGGCAGGAGGGGTAGGACAATGCCAAAGCCCACCAGATCGACAAATACGATCAAAAAAAGGATGAAGAGGGTCGGTTTTCTCATGGATGCCAGTTTCCTGGGTGAGTGAAGAAGGTAACGCCTAGCCATGGAACCGATAAAGGAGAAAATCTTCAAATCCGACCGATGGGGTTTCAGTGCCTTTTTCTGGGTCGTCCTGCAAAAGGGTTCCCAGTTGGAATGAGACTAGCTTTGCCAGGTGCCTGATAAGCGTTTGACGGGATGCCCAGGATCAGCTGGAATGCCAGGAATCATGGATCCAATAAAACCCGACACAGTCTCCCGCAGGAAGGCTCTGAAATCACTCTCGGTTGTGGGGATGGCCGCGGCCGCTTCCTCTGGGGTGGAGACCTCCCTGAGGGCTGCGGAGATTGCACCCCAGCAGCTTAAGGGCAATGTGAATCACTCGGTGTGCAAGTGGTGCTATCCTGACCTCTCTCTTGAAGAGCTTGCCCAGGCAGCCGCTCAATTCGGGATGCATTCGGTCGAGTTACTCAATCCCGATCAATACGAGGTCGTCAAGAAGCATGGCCTGGTCTGTGCCATGGCCAATGGTCCGGGGGGCATCACCAAGGGCTTCAATCGGATTGAGCACCATGCCGAGCTGATTGAAGGGTTTGAGCGCATGATCCCTTTGGTGGCTCAAGCAGGATTTCCTAATATTATTTGTTTTTCTGGTAATCGTGATGGGCTGGATGATGAGCAGGGCTTGAAAAATTGTGCCGTCGGCCTGAAGCAGATTATGAACCTTGCCGAAAAGCACAAAGTGACCGTCTGCATGGAACTGCTCAATAGCAAGGTTAACCACAAGGACTACCAGTGTGACCATACCCTTTGGGGCGTTGAGCTGGCCAAGCTCATCGGCTCAGAGCGATTCAAGTTGCTCTATGATATTTATCACATGCAAATCATGGAAGGTGATGTGATTCGCACCATTCAGACTTATCACGATTACATCGGTCACTATCACACCGGAGGCAATCCTGGGCGCCATGAAATTGACGCCACCCAGGAGCTAAACTACCCGGCGATTTGTCAGGCCATTGTTGAAACCGGATTCAAAGGCTACGTGGCCCAGGAATTCATCCCCATAAGACACCCCCTGGGCAGTTTGTACGAAGCGGTTCGTACTTGTGATGTCTGAGCCCCCTGGGTTGAGCTTAGGTGTGGCAGGGAGTCTCCAGCGCTTGGCCCGCTATGGGGCTCTATGCCTGGGTGCGGTGGGACTTTTGCTTGTGGCCAGAGTTGGCTGGTTTGATCAAGGGCCTGTCCATGATCAAAAAACCCTTACCCAATGGCTGGATTCAATACCTCAGGAGAGCAACCCAGACCGATCCACTGAGGTGGCTCAAGCCATCTATCAAATGGGGCCTGAGGCGGTTCCTTTTATTTTGAAGCGCCTCAAGGCTCCTTTTGCGTGGTTGGGTGCTCCTCAACGGTGGCTTCCTGCATCCTTGGATTTGATGGCTTACCTGCCGGTTTCGATTCAGTCACAACGTGCTCAGCATGTCAAAAGGGTCCGTCCCTTGATTGATCTTCTGTTGGGAGCCCCGCAAAATTGGGAAGATGCTCTGTTTACCGGTGCACTTTCTCTGATCCGTCGCTCAGATCCAGTTGAAATATCCTTTGGTCTGGAAATCCTGCAGGGGCTACCCACCAAGATGGGTGAGCATCTCGAGGAACTCAGCCGTTGTCTTCGCTTTACTGGCGTGGGGCCTGAGGAACGTGTCATGTTGCTTCATGCTCTGGATCTGGTGCGAAACCAGGGGCCTGCAGCCAGAGAGCTCGGCGGGGAAGTCCTGGACCTGATGGGGCATGAAGACAGGCGTATCCGTCAGCGAGCCATCCTTGTGGGTGGTTGGATTGGTGTGGATGGGCGCGAAGGCTACAAGCGACTCAAGGCAAGTCTTGAGGGCAGCCTCCATGATCGACGTATCGCCTTGCAGACACTTTCCAAAATTGCTGTGGCCGACCTCGAGCAGATGACATGGCTGGTTCGGGCCCTTCAGGACAGCGATGAGGCTATCCGACGCTATGGTGTGGAGGGTCTCGGGCGGTTGGGTGTTGCCAGCCTCGATTACCTTGAGGCATTGATTCCCTTGTTGCGGGACCCATCCATGGCCGTCCGTGCGACCACCGCATTGAGTATCGGCGCCATGGGTCCTGGTGCATCGCCAGCGCTACCCTTCCTCTACGACGCCATGAATAACGACTTTTCTGGGGTCGGTCAGGAGTGTCGTCTGGCGATCGAAAACATCGACCCAAGCTCGGCGGGGACCATCATTGTCCGATAAAAGTTGGAGTCAGAAACTTGACGAATGCCAAAAGTTATTTTTACTTCACTGCCCATGAGTCAAAAGACTGAAAAACACACCTTTCAGGCGGAAATTCAACAATTGTTGGATATCGTCATTCATTCTCTCTACACCGATAAGGAGATTTTCATACGTGAATTAATCTCCAACGCGGCTGATGCCTGTGAGAAATTGCGATTTCGTCAGAGTGCAGGTGAGAGCATTCATGAACCTGAAACTGATCTCAAGATCAGCATTGCTACCGATGATCAGGCCAACACCATCACCATTACCGATACCGGTATTGGGATGACTCGGGATGAGTTGATCGAGAACCTCGGAACGATTGCCCACTCTGGATCCAAGGCCTTCCTCAAGCAAATCTCCGAAGGCAAAGAAAAACCCGATGCGAACCTGATTGGTCAGTTCGGTGTGGGTTTTTACTCCGCTTTCATGGTGGCCTCAGAGGTGAAGGTCAACAGTCGGTCTTTCCAACCCGATGCCCCAGGGCATGCATGGTTATCAGAGGGCAGCGGCAGCTACGAAATCGAAGAAGCTGCTGAATCGCCACGGGGCACGCGTATCTTCATCAAGCTTAAGGAAGAGGACAAGGACTTTGCCCAATCCTCCAGGGTCGAGTCCATCATCAAGCAGTACTCCAACTTTGTTCCATTCCCGATCGAACTCAATGGGGAGGTCGTCAACAAGATGAGCGCGATTTGGACGCGTAGCAAAAGCGATGTCAAGGAGGAGGAATATAAGGAGTTCTACCATTACATTGGTCATGATCACGAAGACCCCCTCACCAAGCTTCATTTTGCAGTGGATGCCCCATTGGATATCAAATCACTGCTCTATGTGCCCGCCAAGAACATGGAAAGCATGGGCCTTGCAAGGAGTGAGAGTGAGGTGCACCTCTACTGCCGTAAGGTTTTGATCCAGTCCAAGGCGGAGCAGCTTTTCCCAGAATGGTGCCGTTTCCTCAAGGGGGTGGTCGACAGCGAGGATCTCCCGCTAAATATTTCGCGTGAATCCATGCAGGACAGCGCCTTGATGCAAAAACTCAACAAGGTGCTCACATCCAGATTCCTCAAGCATCTGGATTCGTTGGCTAAAAAGGACGAAGAAACATTTTACAAGATTTACGATCAGTATCATCGCTTTCTCAAAGAAGGCGCTGCCACTGACTTCACACATCGTGAAAGTCTCTCGGGCCTACTACGCTTTGAAAGTTCTGCCTTGGATAAAGGTAAGCGGACATCCCTCAAGGAGTATGTGGAGCGCATGCAAGAGGATCAAAAAGAAATCTATTTCCTGCTCTCCTCAAGTCGTGAAACCGCCGAGCAGAGCCCTTATCTCGAAGTGTTCAAGGCCAGACACCTGGAAGTGCTTTTTCTCTTCGATCCCATTGATGAAATCGTGATGGATCATCTGGGCCGTTTCGAGGAAAAGGCCCTTACAGCCGCCGAGAAAGCCGATCTGGCCATTGAGGAGGCCTCAGACTCGTCCCATTCGCTGAGCGAAAAAGAGGCTAAGGCTCTGGCAAAGTGGGCCAAAGAAAAGTTAGGCTCCAAGGTAGAGGAAGTCCGAACATCCACCCGGTTGGTGGAAAGCCCTGCTGTGGTCGTGGATCACGATAAGACCATGACCGCAGGCATGCGACGTTTCATGAAATCCATGAACCAGGAGTCAGGTCCCATGACATTGGATCTGGAGCTCAACCCACGCCATGCCATGGTGGTCAGGCTCTCTGAAATGAAGAGTCAAAATGAATTGCTTGCCACCCGAGTGCTTGAGCAGCTTGTGGACAATGCACGTTTGGCGGCCGGCGTTGTGGAAGATCCCAAGACCATGGTCCGTCAGCTGAATGAACTGCTCGAGCAGGTCCTTAAAACACAGTCATCCTGATCTGGAGCGAGGCAACGGTAGGTATGATCTCACCGCGAGGGGGCATTGCATGCCTTCCCTCGCGGGCTACTCTTGCATGACAAGACCAGCCCTGAAAAAGGGATTTAAGGTGATGCAGCCTTCGCTACGGCTCGAATAGATTCGATGACCACTGGCTCCTGGGGTTTGCCTGCTTCATCAGCCTTTACCTGGCTGATTTTGTCAACGATATCCATGCCCTCGATGACCTTGCCAAATACAGTGTGTTTACCAGTCAGGTGAGGGGTGTCGACCACATTGATAAAAAACTGAGAACCGTTGGTGTTCGGTCCGGCATTAGCCATCGCCAGGACACCTCTGAGCGGCTTTTCAGCTCGAAGCTCAGCGTTGAAAATATACCCAAGATTTTCATAGACCTGCATCAAGGAGAGTGCGTCCGCTTTGGCCTGAATGTTTGCCAGTTGCTCTTTGAATTGTGTTTCATTTTCAATCCCCATGCTGCGAAGCAGGGGGCTTAGGACGATGCGCTGAAAATCCTGCTGGGACCGGATCAGTAGCCAAGGATGGGGGCGACGATCATTATCAAGGTCCAAGGCCTTGATGGCGTCCAAACCCAGTCCGCTTGCATTGATCTCATCCTTGAACTGAAATCCTGGCCCCCCCGAGCCGTTTCCAAGTGGGCAACCCCCTTGGATCATGAAGTCCTTCAGGATGCGGTGGAAGGTCAGTCCGTCGTAAAATGGACGCATGACTTCCTCTCCCGATTGGGGATCCTTGAATGCCTTCTTGCCCTCGGCCAGTTCGATAAAATGCTGAACTGTCTCAGGTGCGGCCTCTGGCCAAAGCTCAGCTCGTAGGGTTCCCTCGGAGGTCTTGATCAGAATCTGAGGCTTTGGAGTGGGTTGGACCTCCTGTCCTTGACCAACCAGGAACACCCCACACATCAGCAGTGCTATCCAGGTCGAAGGCTTATTTGATGAGTTTGTAAGAAATCGATGGATCATGGTTTGGATGCACCTTGAACGGGCTTCTTGTCTGATTTTTTGTAAAAAAGGACGTGTTGTCGAGGTAGGTTCTCATACGACCGCACAAATTCAAATCCCTGATACTGGGCCTCCTTATGCACTTGTTGCCGCGACATTTTGTGGAGGCGTTTGATGGGGACACTTGGATCTTCCAAACGGTATTCCACCCAGACAACCTGGCCATCTGGTTTGAGGGCCTCGCGCAGATTGGTCATCATCTCGTGGGGGAAGGAGAATTCGTGGTAGACATCCACCATCAGCACCAAGTCGACTGAAGCTGGAGGTAAGTTGGGTGAGGTTTCGCTACCGAGGATCATGTTCACGTTGCTTATGCCCATGCTTGAGAGGTTGCGTCGTAGGATATCCAACATTTCACGCTGGATATCCACCGCCATCACCTTGCCTTCCTTGCCTACCTTTGCCGAAAGTCGGCGAGTGAAGTAACCGCTGCCTGCACCGATGTCTGCAACGACCTGGCCTGGTTTGATACCGAGTGACTCAACAAGCATGTCGGGTCGCTCTTCTGAGGCTCGTTCGGTGCGCTCAAGCCAGCTTGCGCCTAAGTGCCCCATAACCTGAGAGATTTCCCGTCCTTGGTAGATTTTGCCAATCCCATCGATCGAGGCGCGCGGCATCAATCTGTAATGAGATGTTGCTGGGGTGGGGGTGACTTTTTGTTCCTGCGCCACGGACTGGCCCTGAGTCCAGTGCATCCCGCATATTAGCAGCCCAAGGAGGGTAAGATGATTGAAGCCCGCGATAGAGCGGCAGTCCTTATTTGAGTGTTTCATATGGATCTATGAGGCTATTGGCTTGGTTTCAGTGGAGCATAGGAGCGGGGGGATGCAAGGTAAGATTGACACAAAATTTCATGAATCGCTCAGGGCTGTTTTAATGGTTGTTCCCGCATCTGCTTCATAGCTGCTTTGGAAGGCCGCGGTCTGATCCTTGCTGCGGTGACCGAACCATCGAAGCGATTGAATTCATCCGGGGTGCGGTAGGCAGGGATCTGGTCTTTGGTCTGCTGCCGCCAAGCTTCTAACGAGTTTCTGTGCTGCTGGATCACTCGCTGATAGGCTGGATCATCAATCAGGTTATTCAGTTCATGGGGATCCTGGTCGAGATTATAAAACTCTTCTCTGGGGCGAGGTAATCGCATGCATTGCTGCTGATGCTGAGGCAAGACCCCATTGCTCATTGCGCTCAGCATGGCTTGATAAACAGGTCCTCTGACAGCATCGGCTGGAGGCGTCATGGGAAGATCATGGTATTCATTGAGGATCAACTTATGATGAAGGGTTCGAATGGCTCGCGACTGATCCTCGTAGTCATGCCAATGCTTCTCAGCAAAGCATTGGGATCGGATGGCTTGATTGGGTTGGCGCAGTAAGGGGAGGAAAGAGACGCCCACCATCGAGTCCGGGATGGCGGTCCCAGCCAGGCTGAGGAATCCTGGAGCCAGATCGATGCTGCTTATCAATTGTGGACAAAGTGTGTTGGCTGGGATATGTCCCTTCCACTGAGCCAGCATGGGGGTACGGATGCCGCTGTCATAGAGGGTTGTCTTGTCTCTTGGGAAGGGCCTGCCGTTATCACTGATGAAGATAATCAAGGTGGAATCGGCAAGCCCCTGTGTTGTCACAGCATCCAGGATTTTGCCGACATATCGATCCAGACGAGTGATCTCATCGTAGTAAAGGGCAAGGTCATGACGCACTGCTGGAAGATCTGGCAAAGTCGGGGGAACCCGGACTTCCTGAAGCGTATGGGGGGTTTCCAGAATGCCTTCATCATAGGGTCGGTGCGGATCCAGTGCAGCCAGCCAGAGAAAAAACGGACGCCCGTCGGGGCGGCTGTTGAGGGCTTCCAACCATTGGCTGCAGCCGCTTCTGGCATCTCCTGAGGCTGACTCAACGAATTGATTAGCCTGTGCTGCAGCTCCTGAGGGCAGTTGAAAACCAGAGCTGTCGGCCTCCCAAATACGGTCAAATCGATCCTTCACTGCCTCGCCAAGATGCCATTTCCCTGCTGCAGCGGTCCAGTAGCCGGCTTGCCTGAGGATTTCCACAAAGGTGACTTGGTCTGCTGGCAGAGGCCAATGCAGCTGTTCGGCATCGGTCTGATGTGGGTATCGGCCGGTTAGGATGCTGGACCGACTCGGGCTGCATGAGCTGATGGTGAGAAAGGCGCGATCAAAACGCATGCCATCCTTGGCCATGCGCTCCAGGTTTGGAGTGCGTATGGAGGGATGGCCGTAGGGGCTGGAATCATCCCATGCCAGGTCATCGGCAATGATTAAAATGATATTAGGCTGGGGCTGGGATAGTGCTGCAAGGTCCAATATGCTAAGGCAGATCAACCCGATCAGCTGGTGTGCGAGGCGAAGCATTCGGTTAACATGAAGCAGCCATGAGCAAAGAGCGAGTACCGAACCGCTCGAAGATCAGGAGGGGATTGATCTGGGAGCAGCCATGGCGTATGCTTCCACCATCATGAATCGCAACGCTCTATACAAGATGAGGCAAGGGCTATCATCTCACCTTCTTTGGGTCTTTTGCCTTGCCCACGGCTGGGCTTTGGTTGGACTCCCGGCTGCTGAGCCATTGGAGATCTGGATTAGTTCCTTTCAGGACAAAGTCTATTACGAAAAAATGGTAGCAGCCTACCAATCCAAGGTAGACCCGGAGTTCCAAGCCAATATCCAGGCTTTTGGTTTCCGAGAAATGCCTGACAAGTTGGCGATTGCCATGAAAACTGGCACCAATCCTCCTGATGTGGTGCAACTGGACGAAGTGCTCTTTGGCTCCTATCTGGCCGATGAGGTGCCGTTCCTCGACCTTTCCAAGCGTTTTGAAGGTACTGGATTGACCCAGGCTCTGGTGCCACAACGCCTCAAGCTTTTCGCCCAGGGAGATGCCATCTATGGCTTGCCTCAGTCCCTCAGTGCCATGGTGCTTTACTATCGCGTCGATCTGTTCAAGGAGCACGGGATCAAACCCGAGGATCTGGCTACCTGGGAAGACTTCGTGGATGTGGGGCGCAGACTTGCGGCTAAGAATCAGGCCCTGATTGGTTTGGATCCCACCTATTTTGAAATCCTACTGCGGCAAAAGGGCAGCGACTGGTTCGATCACGCAGGGAAAATGTTTCCTGATGAAGCTCAGGCTGAGTCAGTCATGAACTGGCTCTACGAATTAAACGATGAGGGCATCGGACTGATTCCCGAGCGCGCCAGCATTTTTGATCCGGTCTTTTTCAGCAGTATTGTCAATTACGGTGAGGTGCTGACCATGATTGGTGCCGATTGGTATGGGCTGGACATGATTCAGCAATTTTCTCCCGAACTGAAGGGCAAGTGGGGAGCGATGCCGCTTCCAGCATGGAAGGATCGATTTGGCGTGCCCGGTCGGCGCACATCTACCTTCGCTGGTCAGGGCTTACTGATCTACAAGCAGAGCCAACGTGTGGAGCCAGCTTGGAAATTTATCAAATGGGTGATCGAGGATCAGGAGGCCAACGTGGAGCGCTTTGTGGGAGGCAACAGCTTTCCAGCCTACAAGCCGGCATGGCAAGATCAACGCATGCACCAGCCTTCGGAGTATTTCAATCAACAGGCCTTTGGCGATCTGTTGGCAAGTCTGGCGCCTGAGGTCCCTGAGGTCGTGATGCATCCCAAACGTCCTCAGGCCGTCTTTCTTTTTCAGGAGAATTTCTTCAGCTCGCTCATGTATGGTCAAATCACACCTAGAGAAACCATCCGGCAGATGCGAACCATGCTCCAGGCTGGAGGTGAATAGTGGGGGACCCCTTCGCCTGAGGAGTGCGGCATGAAACAACTCCGATATCGATCCTTGATTGGATTGCTCGGGCCTTTCTTCCTCTGTTTTGTACTCTTTTGGTTAGTGCCCTTGATAGGTGGGGTGCGCCTAAGCTTTTACGCCAACACGTTGGTCGGGGAAGGTTCATTTGTCGGCTTTGATCACTACCGAGCCCTGCTTGATGATGCCCGCTACTTTAAGGCTATCAGAAACACATCCATCTACGCCCTTGGTAGTCTCCTGTGCATCCTCCCGCTTTCCTTGGTCCTGGCGCATGCTTTGCAAAGTCTTGCATCACGCTGGCGATCAGTCATCCAGTTTGTCCTGCTGGTGCCAGGGTTGACGCCACCCGCGGTCCTTGCCCTACTTTTCTTGTTGGTGTTTCACGGGCGAGCCGGATTACTCAATCAGTGGTTTGTGATGCCACTGGGCGGGCAGCCGATCAATTGGCTCAAGGATCCCGATGTAATCCTCGCAGCCCTCGTCCTCCAGTGCATTTGGAGGTGGTTGGGCTTCATCACCTTCTTTGTCCATTCAGGTATGCAGGCGATACCGAGCATGTATTATGAAGCCTTGCAGATAGAAAGTCGCCATGCCTGGCACCGGTTTTGGTGGGTGACTTTGCCAGGCCTCAGGCATGTGCTGCTATTTTGCCTAATCTACCTGATCGTGGATGCTTTTGCCCTTTTCAGCGGTGCCTACGTGTTGCTTGGTGGTTCTGGTGGCACAGCGGATGCTGGCCTGATGCTTGTATCCTACCTCTATCAAAGTGCCCTTACTTTTGGGCGCTTTGGCAGCGCAGCGGCCATGGGGATTGCCATCGCCCCGTGCTTGTTAGGTATCCTTGGGTTGATGGCTTGGTTTGGCAGAAAATACTCTCAGCAAACTGGAGGAAGTAAGGCATGAGGGTTGAGTCTCGTCTCAGTGGCCCTTCACCAGGTGCCTGGCCGTGGGGGTGGTGGCTGCTGATCCCCATCGGGTTGGTGTTTGCCTACCCGTTCTTATGGATGTTCCTGTCCATATTTAAGGATAATCAGGAAATTTTTCAGCCCATGTCGCTCATGCCCACCCGTTGGGATCTTGAGCCTTTGCGCCGCCTCTTGGCGGGCGAGTGGTTCCCGTTTTGGCGGGTTTTAGGGCTGTCCTTGTGCATGGCTCTTGGCCAATCCTTGGGGGCTGTGATGCTCACATCGATGGCAGGTTTTGCTTTTGCTAAACTAAGATTTAGAGCAAGAGCCCTGCTGATGCTGGCTTGCCTCTGCACGGTTGTGCTACCGCGTCAAATGTTAGTGGTGCCTCTCCTTGATTGGGTGAATTTTATCGGTCTGCATGGCTCTGTTTGGGGGGTCATGTTTCCCGGTATGGCCAGTGGGCTTGGGATTCTTTTTTTTACTCAAGCATTCAGGCAGGTTCCTGATGCTTACCTCGAAGTGGCCTGCATCGAAGGCGCCACCGAATGGCGCGCATACTGGCTGTTGCTGCCCATGCTGGGTTCCTGCCTGCTGAGCTACGGATTGATACACTTCATCCTCGCCTGGAATGAGCATCTCATTCCTCTGGTCGTCTTGAAGGGGGACGCTCAGCAAACGCTTCCTTTAGCGCTGGCAAGTCTCTACGGCAGTAGCCTTCGTTTTCCCTATGCTGCTCTGATGGCAGGATCCTTCGTTGCGATGATCCCTCCGATGTGTTTATTCCTCCTGAGCTATCGCCGATTCCGCAACGCCCTATCTCAAATCATCCTTTCCTGAGCTTCAGTGTGGCTTCAGGTCATAACAAATGAGCTTGTCCTCACTGCGCAGAAACAGTCTTCCCTCAGAAAGAACGGGTGCGGTCCAGCAGGGATATTTCATTTCGGGTACTTGAAAATGACTGATCTCCTCAGGCCCAGCAGGGGTGGGGTTGAAGAGCCCAAGCTGACCGGCCTCACCCATTGCGATGAGCTTGCCGTCGGCTAGGATGGCAGATCCTCTACCATATTTTTCAGGGGGTCCCTGATAGCTCTTACGCCAGCTCTCATCCTGGTCCCATTTGACCTCGCCTGTGGCCATTTCAACACATCGAAATCGAGCGTCCGGTTCATTGCGCCCACTGAAGGCGTAGAGGTGTCCATCAATCAACAAGGGGGTTGACCAGTGGACCTCCAGTGCAAGCGAGCGCCAGAGAGGTGAGACACTCCTGCCATCGGATGCCACCTTCAGTAGCACTGCCCCAACTCGGTAGTAGGCAGCGGACAGGAGGATGGTATCCCCCGAAACCACTGGATTCATGGCATTCACGCTCTCATTCACCGTTGCTCTGAACCAGAAATGAAATTGTTCCTTGCCTGTTTCAGGATCCAGTGACACAAGGCCTTGCCGCATGAGACACAAAATATGCCTCCTTCCATGGATGGTGGCAGCTACTGGGGAGGCGTAGGATGCTTGTTTTTCATGCCCTTGCCATCGTACGATAGGCTCACCACGCCATCCGGTTTTGGGCTCGCCGTCCCAGGTCTCTTTGCCAACTGCCGTCCAAAGCGTTGCGCCTGTTTGGGCATCGAAGGCCACCACCCCAGCGTTGGGTTGAGCCCCGAGCATGACGATCAGCTTATTCCCCTCCAGCAATGGGGTGCTACCGACACCGAAAAAGGCCTCTGGTATCTGAAAATCCCTCGCCGTATCACGTTCCCAGATGAGCTCGCCGCGCATCAAGTCCAGGCAAAAGAGCTTGCCTTCGGCTCCCAGACCATAGCACCTGTCTTGGGTCAGCAGCGGTGTACAACGCGGGCCGTTGTTGTAGCCATATGGGTCTATATACGCACTGGGATAGGCGTGGCGCCATTGGGATTCACCGCTCAGAGGATCCATGGCTTCAACCACTTCCTCCTTCCCAAGGCGATGGTGAAGCACCAGTAAATCGCCGCGGATCGAAGGCGCGCTGTAGCCTGTGCCCACGGTTTTTTTCCATGCCAGGGGAGGTCCTTGATCAGGCCAAGATTTCAGCAGGCCCGTCTCATGGGAGATGGAATCGCCACGCAGCCCCAAAAAACCGGGCCAGTCCTCGGCGAGCGAATCACGCTGATAGCCAAGAAACATGGTTGCCAACGCAATCAATTGAATGAGGGGGTGCATGGCTCAAAAGCTAAGGATTCAAAGCGGATTTGGAAGCAAAATTCAGTGCTCCTCATTGGGGAAGTAACCATTTTTTATGTGATGCCCAGCCCTTGGGGTAGCCACCCAATGGCATCCTCGCTGGACATGGGAATGACTCGCCTTGCTTGGGGCTGATGCTCGCCCTATCCATACTTGACCCTGCAACCGAAAGGACGCATGTTCGAGTATCTTGAAACCAATAACTTCCATCATGATTCTGCTCGCCCTGATGATTTCCCTCAGGGCCGATGAGCCTGAAAAATCGGTCATTCAAATCATGACCTTCAGTCAGGAACCGGATTGGGATGAACCTTGGAATGCTTCTCGAGTCAGGGGCTCAACAGGATCGGGTTTTGTGATTGAAGGCAACCGGATCATGACCAACGCCCACGTGGTGAGCTGGGCCAAGCAAATACAAGTCAGGCGCTTTCAGGATTCCCGCCCGCATCTTGCAGAGATTGCCTACGTCGGACACGATTGTGATTTAGCCATACTCACCGTTGAGGACCCAACTTTTTTTGAGGGGCTAAATCCTCTCCCAATCGGAGTCCTGCCCAAGGTGCGCTCGGTGGTCAACACCATCGGTTATCCGGCTGGGGGGGAGCAAATATCTTTTACCAGCGGGGTTGTCAGTCGCATCGAACTTATCAACTATGTCCAACCAGGTAACCGAAGTCTCTTGGCAGTTCAGACTGACGCGGCCATTAACCCAGGTAATTCCGGTGGGCCTGTCCTCCAAGACGACCAGGTGGTGGGAGTGGCTTTTCAAGGGACTCCGGGCCTGGAAAATACCGGTTTCTTCATCCCTCCTCCCATCATTCAGCATTTTCTCAAGGATGTTGAAGATGGGGTTTACAATGGGTTTCCCCAGGCCGGAATCGGTCTCTCGCCACTCATCAACCCAGCCTATCGTCAGTTCCTCAAATTGGAGTCTCCCTCCGATGGTGCCAGGGTCGATACCTTGAGGAGCGAGTCTGCCAAGGCGTTTCTCAAGGAAGATGATGTGCTACTTGAAATCAATGGCTATCAGGTGGCAGCAGATGCCACTATCCTATACGAGGGTAACCAAGTGCATGGCGCCATTGCGTTCAGTCAGGCCCAGCATGGCCAGGAGGTTCCTGTCAAGATATGGCGAGAGGGTCAGCTTCTGGAAATAGCTTTGCCAGTCGAAGTCAACGCACAGGATAGATTGGAGGGAAACCAGTATGAGCCGCCCAAATATTTTGTCTATGCAGGGCTGGTCTTCACCCCTTTGAGCCGCGATTACCTGACGACCTTCGGTCAGAACTGGTCAGCAGTCGCGGGTATCGGATTGCTCTACGAACTCTTCTACAAACGCAATGCTGAACCCGAGGAGGTTCGCTCAGAGCCCATCATGCTTTCCACGGTGCTCTCTCACCCTGTCAATGCCAACATGGATATCAAGGGCAGGGTGCTGGTTGAGTCCATCAATGGTATTCGTATTGATTCGCTTGAAGACGTTGTTCGAGCTCTGGAGGATCATGAAGGCTCCCACCACGTCATCGAATTTGGCGAGCGACTTGGTTTTGATTGCCTGGATCGAAACGAAGCTGAAAAGGCCAATGATGCGATCCTCCAAACCTACGGGATTCAAAAAGATCGAATGCTATGAAACAAACAATATGGAGCATTTCAGTTTGGGGTTGGTTGATTTTGATGAGTGGTATCAAACCTGCCCTCATGGCCGACGATGTGATTGATCGTTGGTCAAGTTCCCTGATCAAGATTGAGGTGACTCGGCATCAATATGAATTTTTTCAGCCATGGTCCCGCCGTACGGCATCCAACGTCAAGTTTGGGGTGGTAACCCAGGGTGAGCAAATCATCACCGCAGCGGAGGACCTGTTCGACCAAACGACCATACGGGTGCAAAAGGGGGGGCGTGGAGAATGGTTTCAGGCTTCGCTGGAATGGATTGACTACCACCTCAACCTAGCTTTGCTGAAGGTTCAGGATCCAGCTTTCTGGGATGGTCTCCAGCCCGTTGAATTTGCCGACCCGGTGCCTGCTACCGGCGAGGCACGCTTGCTTCGATGGAACGATGGACGACTCGAAAACCGTAAATTAGATATTAATCGGCTCAGGGTAGGGCGAAGTCCCTTGAGCTTCATTGATCTTCCGCAGCTCGAACTGGACTCAGAAATTGAGGGAATCGGGCGATCTGAAGCCATTGTAGTGGGTGATCAGCTCATCGGCCTGGCGGTAGCTCAGGCCAGGAATAAATGTGCCGCGATCCCTTCTTTTTTGATTCATGAAGTGCTCACTAGGCTTGAACAAAATCAGCCTTCGGAGGTGGGTTTCTTTAACTTTTACTGGAAGAAGTCCGAAAACCCTGCTGCCCAGGATTACCTCAAGTTAACGGGTCCAAGGCGCGGGGTGATCATCACGGAAATCATCGCTATTCCCGGTCATCAGAATGTATTAAAAGCCAAAGATATTCTCTTATCAGTCGATGGTTTTGATATCGACATCATGGGGGATTACGATGATCCAACCTATGGCAAGCTGACCCTAGAGCGCCTCGCTACCCGGGGCCATTGGGCAGGGGATCAGGTTGCCATGACCCTTTGGCGCGAAGGAGCTTTGTTGGAGGTAGCCTTCGAGTTGCCACGGGCTAATTATCAGAGTGAATACGTACCCACTGCCAACTACGACATGCCGCCAGCATACCTGATGGCGGGTGGATTGCTTTTTCAACCCTTGACCGAGCCCTTCCTGAGGAGCTGGGGTCGCGATTGGGAAAGGCGTGCTCCCGTGCGTCTTGTGCGTTTAAAGGGCCAGGCCCCTAGCGAAGAAAACCCATCCTGTGTCGTGCTTTCGGCTGTATTGCCAGACCCTTACAATCTGGGATATCAGGACTACCGATACCTTGTGGTTCATCAGGTCAACGGCCGGAGAATTGTCGACTTGCCCGGCCTGAAAGAGGCACTCGAGCTTCCTGTCGAGGGCTTTCACCTCATCGAGTTCTTACCTGGTGAGGCGGTGACAAAGTTAGTGCTTGATGCCCAGCGTCTCAAGGATGCTACCCAGCGGGTGATGTTCAAATACCGACTTCCAACTGATTATGTGGTTGGGGAATCCGGCACACCTTGATGGCTGATCGACACCGGTAGCGATTGATGCTGGGCTGAGGTTGAGGTAGCCAAAACCCGGAAATGGCTGGTGATCTCACGTCGCCCTAAGATTGCTAGGCCAATAGCCCATGGGCACTGAATCAAAAACCAAGTGGCAAGGATGATGGTTCCTGGCTCTAGGCCAAGTGTGGGGCGGTTGCCAAAGAACAAAACGCTGAAAATCTGGAAGGAGAACAGGGTCATGCCCACATACACGATCCAAGGAAGTGTCAGCGCGAAAAATGTGATGGTTCGGTTAGCGTGATTGCCGCTAGGAGATTTGAGGCTGCGCCAAAGGCCGAACCAAAACAGGGCTCTAAGATCCAGCCAGAGAAGCATCAGGTGAGCCAGTACCATGCAGGTTGTTTTGGTATCGAACCCATCCCAAAGCATGAGCAATAAGCCGAACCCTGCGTTGAGTAGGCTGACCAGGATAATGGGTCCTCGGTATTTACCATGAAGTGCCTGGCGATGCCCCTGAATCATTTCAGAAGTGGTGATGCTTGTAGCAAAAAGCAGTTCTAAAGCACCGCTACGGCGATCATCGCTTAGTCGGTATGCCATTTCCGAGCTGATCATGAGCTTGAGGATCACGCTGCTTAGGTAGGCAGTCATGACCCATGAGCTTGGTTCAGCATAAAACAAAGAGCCATGCACGTAACTGGCCCATCCCCAAAAAAGCAGGCCAACAAGCCAAGGAAGCCAGAGGTTGAACCACCTCTTGGTTGAGCGCTGGTGGAGCCATGCTATGGGGTTTCCCTGGATCTGGGCGCTTTGAGCTTGCTTGCTGAGTGGATTCTTTATCGTGGCACGCTTGGGTTTTGCGCGCGCCTCAGATTGCCAGGTCCTGGGCAGAAGTATGGATGCAGCTGAAATGAAACCGATCGTCAAAAAGAAATTAATCCAAAGACTCTGCCAGTAGGAGGCTGCCTCGGTCAGGTAATTAGATTGGAACCCAAGGATGAGTCCATAGATGGCGCTGTGAAGAGAGGCCTTCTGGAAAACGCCTTCACCAATCAAGCTCTCTCCACCAAGAAAGCCGATCAACCACAGCAGTAAGGGTGCCCCCCCCAACAGAGCCACCACCATGAGGAATGTGCCGATCAAGGCACCCTTGGGACTATGACTCAGTGTTGAGACGAAAATACCTGCTGCCAGGGAAAGCAGCATGGTGTTACCCAACACGAGCATGACACGCCACAACTCGTGGCTTTCAACACTCCCTAGCAGGAGAGGGATAGCCAAAACAGGGAAAATGGCAAGCAGACCAGTCAGTGCCTTCAATGATGTCGCTGTCAACTTACCGAGGATGATGTCCAGCCCTCCCAAATCAGTGAGAAACAGCAATCCCAGGGTTCCCTCTCGTCTCTCCTGACTGATGCAATCCGAAGTGATCCAGATGCCGACTGTTGCCGCATGGATGAAGGCAAGGCATGAGAGGGTGTAAAAAACACTGATCCCCATCCTACTGGGGGGAAGGCGCCACATGAAAAACATTAACATGCCGGCAATGCCCATGGCGACAAAGGCGAGAAGGCCCCGGTGCACATAGAGCGCCTTCTGACGCGCCGTGACCCTGAGCTCTCTCTCCACAACCGGCAGTAAATTTCTCATAACGACGATGGCATGCTCTTGCCGAGGCGCTTACTGGGTATCACCCTTCGTGACACGCATGAAAACCTCCTCGAGTCCTAACTGATCTTCAGTCAAGCTCAGTAAGTCAATCTGGTTGGCTACCAGTGTTTGGGCGATCACCCCAACATTGGATTGCTGATCTGCCATCGTAATCCTTAACCTATCCTTGTCCCACTGGACATCGGCGATTTCTGAACGAGCCTTCAAATAGCCAATGGCTTTTTCCCAATCCCCCTGAATGCTTGCTAAGATCACCCTGTCGCGACTCAACTGCTTAGCCACTCCCTCGACATCGCCACTATAGATCAATTTGCCTTGCTCAATGATGGCGACTCGATTGCAGAGGTTCTGTAGTTCGCTCAGGATATGACTAGAGATGATGATGGTTTTTCCCATCTGCTGCAGTTCTTGCAGGATAGCCATCATTTCAATGCGTGCCCTTGGATCCAGGCCGCTGGCCGGTTCGTCCAGCAGCAATAGCTGTGGATCATGAATCAGTACCCGTGCCAGGCCGATGCGCTGTTGCATGCCTCGACTGAGCGCTCCAATCAGTGCCCCTTTTTTTTCCGTTAGTCCGACCAGTTCCAAGACGTCGCTCACGGTGCTTTCGCGCTGCTTTGAATCAATGCGATAGCAGGCAGCAAAAAAGTCCAGGTACTCGGTGACTTCCATATCCTTGTAGACCCCAAAGAAATCAGGCATGTAGCCGATGAGATGCCTAACAGCATCGGGCTCTTTGATGACATTGTGTCCAAGGATGGTCGCGTGGCCTGAGGAGGGCGCTAGGAAGGTCGCAAGGATACGCAGAGTGGTTGTCTTGCCTGCACCATTGGAACCAATAAATCCAAAGAGATCCCCTTTCTCGATGGTCAGGTTTAGCTTATCCAGAGCTACCATATTGCCGAAATGACGGGATAAAGCGTGGGTTTGCACCACAGGTAAATCTGGCGCAGAAATCGGATCGTGATTCATCTTGTCTTGTCGCCCTCGGGATCGGGGTTTGAGGTTAATCCTGGGAGTGGTAGGACCACACGCAGGAGTATGTCGCTCCTGGAGGTCTTCGGTTCGAATCGATTCATGGTCGGCAGGATCGCGCGTTGACTGGATCTAGCTAAAAGGATGGGGTGGCCTTGATCCAAATATGGCGTCAGATCCATCGATGCCTTACTTCTGAGTCTCTGGTGCGAAGGCATGTGTTGGTTGATTCCTTGGATAAGGGAAGCCCCGGTCACCGTTTGCATCACATCTTCGAGTCGATAGGTTTCTCCCAGTGCAGCAGATCGGCTGCTGATTGCCTGCTTGAATTGGTCAGCGTACTGAGCCCATAAGGTGCTCACTTCAGGGGCTGTATCGGGATCAATGATCCATTGTTGCATGGCCGAAGGAGACAGTTCATCGGTGGCATCCAGGTAGTTCCCTCGGTAGAGGATGCGGATCTCATCAAGGGGCAGAGCCCCTGAATTTTCCAAAGTGACCCTTAGCTTGCCATCGGAAAGGACATTCTCTACCAGTCGAACCGGAGCGGGGGTATCGTGGGCATGACCCTCTCCCACGAAAAGACGGCTGGTCCAGACAGGTATCTTGACCTCAGCCTGGCTGCCGCCCTCCTTGTGGGTGATGATGGCCCCTTTACCACCCACTGACCCTTGCCACATGAGGCTTGCTTCAGGTCTGAGGGAAGCATTTGGGTTCATCCCAACTAGAGAATAAGAGGTCGTTCTGGGAGAATAGATGGAAGCGTATTGGCGATGGCGTGTCACCCCTGCTGCCTCCTCTGTGGCTACCCAGTCGATCAATTGCAGCTCTCGATATTCTAAGGCGCCAGATCGCAGGCGGAACCCAACGTAATAGATGATCAGGGAAAAAGTCAGGACATAGGATGGAAAGGTGATCCAGGTCCACATTTCACGACGATATTTTTTCAGTAGCCATCGATCGCCTGGGCCAATGACGATGAGGTAAGCCGCTAGCATGACCATCAACCAGCCGATGGGAAGTTTCTGGATTTGACGACTTTCAATGAGTGATCCGAATAGGCTATCTGGTGTCTGAGCAAAGCGATCTCGAGGTTGTGTCATATCAAACCATGCGCCTGGAATCCCGCTGAGTTTGGCCCAGAACCAGGGCTGTAAATTCCAGCCCTTGACCGGTTCCCTCTCTGGGTTGAATGTCAGGAAGGTGATCTGGCCCAAGCCTCGCCTTGCATGCACGATGAGCGGGAAACCATCTTGCTCTGCCAGCACCATGCCATCAGTGACTTTTCCAGTTAGGATTGGCATGAATGCCTCTTCATTGCCTGGTTCGTGACTTAATCTTAGGTAGCGGTTATCTCGGTAGATGCTTTGAGTGCCAAGATTGATCCTGAAATTCGGGTTGCCAGACCCGCCGGTGTTGGCGCTACCTCCTGATGCCGTATCTTGATCAAAAAGTGCGGGATAGCAGGTTGGTAGGGGACTGGATTTCGGGGAGGGGCTGGTAAGCCATTGGCTTAAGCTTGTGCCCCATGGTAGATTCCCAACTCCCTCAACGATGAAGGGAATGATAGCGCTCAGTTCTGCCACTTGCCTGAGCTGTGCCGGATCCTCTGCAGCGACAATCAGACACCCCCCTTGGAAAAGCCAAGCATGTAAGGACTCCCATTGGCTGGTCTCCAGCAACTCGGCCTGGGAGGCATGAAGATAGAGAGCGCTGAGCCCTTCCATTGACAGCGCATCCTGAGGCAGCGATTGGGCCATGATGCGCCCGACCCTCGGAAGAAAGGATTGATCCTCGAAAGCTGCTTGCTTGGGAAGTGAGGGTTGTCCGGCAAAGGACTCACTCACTGACCCTAAAACAAAACCCTGAGGTCCTAATTCGGTATGCTGAAACTGGGTTCGCTCAGCTAGCAGATTTCCCTGAGCATCTCGCAGGTTGATTTTCCATGCGTAACTGTTGCCCTCATGGTAAACTGGGACTTGAATGCGCTTGCGTGTGCCTCGTGGTAAATCAACGGGAATGAGCCGCTGAATCTGCCCACTCGCATCCCACATTTCGATGACTCCTGAGAAGCCTTCCTGATCATGGAAGATTTCAAAGCTAAGAGGCAGCCAGCAATCTCGCTTAAGGATTTCTCCGTAGCCGGAAAAAACGTCAAATTGGATTTCCGATGCCTTCAACGTTGCTCCAGTCATCCCGACCCAAGGCATGATCAAACAACAATAAAGCCAGCAGAGCTGCCGCAGGGACCCTGTTAACATGACCGAGTAGGATTGGTTTGTGCTCTCAAGTTGACTCATCGGCTAGGCATGGCCACGGACTCTGGTCTTCTTATGACCCTGAATGAAATGAACCCACTCATTCAACCTGGATGGTTCATCAAGAGCAAGGAATGCTTGAACGACTGATGGCAGATAGGGGCTCAGTGTCGCGTTTTCTTAGTTCTCTAAACCTATTAAGAGCTCGTTTGATTGGTTTTTCCTATTGACCCTCAGATTAAAATCTAGAAATCTCTCCATTTCGCCTTGTACAGGCAAATGGTAGATATGAGACACACCATCTCGGTTTTGGTAGAAAACAAATTCGGCGTTCTGACTCGTGTAGCGGGTTTGTTCAGCGGTCGCGGCTTCAATATTGATACCCTCAATGTGGCTCCATGCCATCACGCAGGCGCCTCCAGAATGACCCTGGTTACCGAAGGAGATGACGCCACCTTGATTCAGGTCGTCAGGCAGTTGAATAAGCTGCCGGAAGTTCTGGAAGTGCAGGATTTCAGGGAACAACTCTACGTTGATCGTGAGCTGGTGCTAGTCCGGGTGAGTGCGGATGCCCAGACGCGCTCTGAAATCATGCAGATCACCAATATCTTTAGGGCTAAAATCATTGATGTGCACCCAGAATCTATCACCATTGAGATCACGGGTTCCGAAGGCAAAATCGCCAAATTCATTGATTTGATGGACCCTTATGGCATCCAGGCCCTCACCCGCACGGGTACTGTGGCTCTCCCACGGGCTTGATCGCCGTCTTTAGAAAAAACGCAAACACGAAACATCCAACGCATCAAAATAATGCCAGCAAAAATATATTCGGACAAACACGCCGATCTCAATGTGCTCAAGGGAAAAACCCTAGCCGTTCTTGGATTTGGTTCCCAGGGACACGCCCACGCACTCAATCTCAAGGAAAGCGGTTGCAAGGTCATCATTGGTCTCTACAAAGGGAGCAAATCCATTGCTGTAGCGCAGGAAAGAGGCTTTAAGGTATTCAGCACTGCGGAAGCTGTGAAAAAAGCTGACGTCATTTTTGTGGCTTTGCCTGACACCAAACAAGCTGCGGTCTATGAAAGTGACATTGCCCCCAATTTGACCAAGGGTAAAACGCTTCTCTTCTCACACGGTTTTGCCATTCACTACAAGACGGTCGTCCCGCCCGCTGATGTGGACGTGATTTTGGTAGCCCCCAAGGGACCAGGTCACATTGTTCGTCGCCAATTCGTCGAGGGTAAGGGGGTTCCTGCTCTCATTGCTGTCCATCAAAACCCTTCTCGTAAGGCCAAGAAAGTTGCCTTGGCTTGGGCCAAGGGCGTAGGAGGCACCAGGGCTGGAGTGCTCGAGACTTCATTCAAGGAAGAGACTGAGACAGATCTTTTCGGTGAGCAGACGGTGTTGTGCGGAGGTACCAGCGCCTTGATCCAGGCAGGTTACGAGACCCTGATAGAGGCCGGTTACCAGCCTGAAATGGCCTACTTCGAATGCTTGCACGAGTTGAAATTAATCGTGGATCTGATCAATGAATCCGGTATCCACGGTATGCGTTTCTCCATTTCAGAGACTGCCAAGTGGGGGGATGTCAGCGTGGGGCCGAAAATCATCGATGGTAGCGTCAAGAAACGGATGAAAGCTGCCCTCAAGGCAATCCAGAATGGCAAGTTCGCCAAGGAATGGGTGAAGGAGTATCAGACTGGCTATAAAAAATACAACGCCTTGCTCAAAGCAGGAGAGAAACATTCCATCGAGAAGGTCGGCAGCCGTCTACGCAAGATGATGCCCTGGATGCAGAAGCGCTCGACCAGTGGCGTTCAGAGCTCCTATTAATCTCGGATCATTTCTAACACCTCAGGCAGTCAGGTTGATTCCTGACTGCCTTTTTTTTCGAGTTGTCAGCCCAACGCAACCAAGGCATCTTCCCGGTGTTACAGTCTTAGAATGCAAAAGTGCCCTAAAATGAACCGTTCTGAACGATCGATCGCTGTATGGCTCATTTGTGCAAGCGTTTTCTTCGGCGGGCTCGTTGCTCAGGAAACCAGTGATGAGATAGATTCTCTCAGGGCTTCCTATCAAACGATTCTGGACAGAAACCCTTTTAATTTGCAGCCCCCTCCTGAACCTGAGCCCGAACCCGAACCCGAGCCAGAGCCAGAAGAAGAAGAGGAAAGCCCAGAATTGGATGAACTCAAACTCAAGATCGCTGGTGTCAGTGCCAAAGATGAGATTCGTCGGGTATGGATGGCGATGACCATTCCTAACCCTGACCCCGAGCTACCTCCGGTTGAACGATTTTTTGCCTTCACTGAGTCGGAGGATGAGCATCATGGGGTCAAGGTAACCCGTATTGGTATGGATGGGAATGTGGACATTGAGTACTTCGGTAAGTCGCATAAGCTGGTTTTTGAGGAGAGTCGCTATCAGGGTGCCAGCGGTGGTAGCAAGAAAAACGGCGGTGCTAAAAGCAAAGGTGCATCCAATGTGAAGCAACCAACCCGAATCAGCGCCAGAGAGCTGATTCAGCGACGGGCTGAAGAGGCGCGAGCCAAGGCAAAGTCATCAGTTTCAGCTAATCGGTCCAGCAGGACCGTCCCGGGAAGTCAGGCTCAGCCTGTCACCAGTGTTCGCCCGGTCTCCAACAACAGTGGGCGACTTATTCAGAATGCATCACCCCTTACTCGAGCTAACGGCCTGAGTATCCCTGCTCAGCAAATTCGTAATTCCCCTAACAACTCTCAGCAATTTTCTCGGGAAGAGCAAATGCTCATGATTGAAGCCAACCGAGCCCTCAACGAGCGTGAAGGTAGGGTGGTCCCTCCCATCCCCGGGATGTCGCCCTAGTGCGCCATCGAGCATCTCCTGCGAGAGGAGGTTCAGGGATGCTGAGGCTTAATCTGCGAGATAACGCCCCAAGTGGTTCGCGCTAATGGCTATTGGATCTCCTAAAATTGGGCTACTGGGAGCCGTTTTTTTGGTTGTGGCCAATATGATGGGCACTGGCATCTTCACGACCACTGGTTTTTTGGTCGCAGACATGCCTTCGCGCACCTGGGTGATGGTGGCATGGATGATCGGAGGAGGGGTGGCCCTACTTGGTTCTCTTTGTTACGGGGATCTTATACGGCAATGGCCTGCTTCAGGAGGTGAATACCTCTTTCTTTCTCAATCGCTTCACCCCTCGTTGGGGTATGTGGCAGGCTGGCTTTCTCTTCTAGTCGGTTTCAGTGCCCCGGTGGCTGCAGCCTGCCATGCGGCAGGTTCCTACTTGCAGCCATGGCTGTGGGGGGTGGATGAGCGTTGGGTTGGCACCTCATGCCTGGTCCTTTTCAGTTTTTTCCATGGTAAAGGGTTGCGGTGGGGGGGGCACCTTCAGAATGGGCTCGTCCTACTCAAACTAATCATCCTGGTGTTGTGCGTGATTTGGGTGATCCCACGCATGCCAGAGATTGAAACGGGTCCAAGCTGGGAGTTTGAGCTGGATACATTTTCAGTCAGCCTGGTTTGGATCTACTTCAGTTATTGCGGATGGAATGCTGCAGTCTATCTGGCTGGCGAAATTGCTCGCCCCACTCAAACCGTCCCCATTGCCTTGATTCTTGGAACGCTGATTGTGATTATTTTCTACCTTGCTCTGAACCTGATTTTTCTTTGGGCAGGACCTTTAGAGTACATTGCTGGTAAGGAAAATATCGCCACCATTACCTTTGAATCCTTGGGCGGACCAATCTTGGGTAAGGTTCTCACTTTTGCTATTGTCATCGCATTGCTGACCTCTGTTTCTGCTATGACCATGGCGGGCCCAAGGGTCTACGCTCAGATGGCTGAGGATGGTTATTTACCTGAAATTTTTACTCCAGCAAACCAACCAGGCTGGACCAATATCCTTCTGCAGGGAGTCCTAGCCCTGCTCATGCTGTGGATTCCTTCCTTTCAGGGTTTGATTGCTTACATGGGGTTCACTCTCGGTATCGGAGCTTCTCTGAGCATCATTGGTTTGATGAAACGAAAAAGGCAGCACCCAAAAACCTGTCAAGTGACAGGCTGGCCATGGGTTCCAGGAGCCTTTCTTATGGTCGTTTCCTGGGTCACTCTTTTCTCCATTTGGCGAGAGCCCATACCAAGCCTCTTTGGGATTTTGACCCTACTAATCGGCTGGCTTGTCTGGTGGTGTCAGAGATCATCCCATTCGACCTAGAGCGATCAAGCCTCCCTTGAAGTCCTGGTGCGTGCCTAGTTTTCGATCAAACCATCCCGGGAATGCATCGCATTTTCGATGGCCATCTGGAGTTCAGTTTGTGAGAAGGGTTTGGTCAGAATGGTTGAAACACCCTCCTGATCCAGGCCCTTAACTAAATCTGCATTCATCCCGCCGCTCATAGCAATGAGCGGTAGTTGTGGGAATTTTTCTCGGATTGCCTGAATGAGCTCGAGGCCATTCATCTTGGGCATGGCCATATCAATGAGACACAATTTGATGGCATGGTTTCCATCTTGTTCGATGACTTGGAGTCCCTCCAATCCGTCCCGCGCCGTGATAGGTTTCAAGTTCAGCTGCCTTAGGATCGTGAGCATCATTTTACGAATATCTGCCTCATCATCAACCACCAGGACAGATTGTCCGTCCCCCCGATAGGGGCTCAGGACTTTGGAAGGTGTTTGGGAACCAATGCTGGCGGGCGAAACCGGTAGATACACATCAAAAGATGTGCCACGGGTACCATCTGAGAAAAAGTCCATGAAACCATCATGCTCCTTGATGATGCCCAGGGAAGAGGAGAGCCCAAGCCCTGTCCCTTTATCCACGGGTTTGGTGGTAAAGAAAGGCTCGAAAATATGCTCCTGGCTCTCCGGTGAAATACCGCTGCCATTATCCTTAACTCGGAAGCGTATATAATTCCCCGGAAGGAATTCAGTCACTTTGGCCTCTCCTTTAGGTTTTTCGGTCACTTCAATCGACCGAGCGTCCACACTGATTGACCCGCCATCGGGCATCGCATCCTTAGCATTAATGCAAAGATTGACCAGTACTTGTTGAATCTGGGTGGCGTCGACATGCAGGGCAGGCAAATTCTTGGCACATCGAGTGCGAATCGTGATGTTTTTTGGGAACGTGACCTCGATGATTTGAGTGAGTTCGGCGATCAATTCGCTAACATGGACAGTTTTTTTGCTGCCATTTTTGCCACGTGCAAAACTCAGAACCTGCTGAACCATTTGAGAGGCCCGAGTGAGGCTTGACTCGAGCATGGAAATAATTTTTTCGGAATCTGGATAGGTGCGCCGAAGTATTTCCACACTCATTACCAACGGGGTCAGGGCGTTATTGAGGTCGTGTGCCATACCTCCAGCCAAGGTGCCAATGCTTTTCAAACGATCTATCCTTTGCTGGTTTTTCTCCTGTCTTTCTTGTTCGGTAATATCGGTGGCGATGAATAGCCATTGTCCATGCTCGTTGGCACCTTGAATCCACTGAAGACCAATATCCACGGATATGACCTTTGAATCGCTGCCTCTAAGTTTGGTGCGGTAGTGGCTAATGGTATGCTCATTGGGGCTGGGGTCGATCAATCCTGGTGATGGAGCCATGCAAATTTGCTCCAGGCAATTTGCCATGGTTGAGCCACCTAATTCGGTGAGAGAAATGTTGAGAAAATTCAGTGCCCGTTGGTTTGCGTAACTGACCTTGGCAGGGTTTCCCGAAAAAATGAAAACCAGTGCATCCATGGCATCCATTGTGGCTAGGGCTAGGCTTTGAGATTCTTCGGCTTGGAGTTGCGAAGTGATATCTGTTGCCACCCCTGCTGATCCGATCGAATGACCCTTTTGACCTTTTATAGGGAAGGACTTGTCAGCTATCCACGACCAGCCATGATTGCGGTTTTTTATACGGTATTGAATGGTCGTTGTTTTGCCCTCCTCAATGTCCTTCAGCGCCTGTTCAACGATTGTCTGTTCGTTGGGGTGAATCAAGGGTAAGAGGTTGGAGAGGTTTTCATAGATCTCACTGCGCTTGACCCCGGTTAAGGTTTCAAAAGCTGGACTGATGTAAGTGAAAGAGCCTTTTTTTGGTTCGAAGATCCAGAAAATTTCTGGGATGTTGTCAGCGATTTGCTCAAACCGTCGGTTACTCTCCTCCAGCCTAAGCCTAAGTTCTTGGTTCTGAGTTTGATCACTCCACTGATAGATAGTGTATCGATCTTCATTGAAGGTGTAGTCGGAAGCTGAAAGCAGACAGCGCATGGATTTACCGCTGGCATGTTTAAATTGAACAGGCCAATTGTCGAACACGCCGAAAGCTTCCAGGGTTGATTGGATGCTTTGGCTGACTTGCTCATTATCCCATTGCTCCAGGGAGTTTGGCGTATGCCCCAGGATATCCTGGCGCTCATAGCCGCTTTGGTTGATCCACGACTGGTTGACATAGACAAACTGATTGCCGGGGTGACGAGTGATTCCCGTGGGCGTGGGGCTGTGGTTGAGGACACTGTGCAGACGACTGATTGTTTCCTTGATGCCCTGCTCATATTGAATCCGGTCCGAGATATCGCTAACCACTAGAACGGCTCCGATCGGTGATTTGTCCTCATCATGAATTGTATTCAGACTGCAGGAAAGGGGCTTATGGGGTTGCTTGCTTGAGCAGGTTTTGGTGATCAACTGAATGCTTTGTTTTTTTTCGCTGATGCGCTTCAGCAACAGTGGAAACAGGTCAAGGCTTTTGCCTCTTGTGCGGTCCTTAGGAAGGAGATGTTTTTTATAGCTATCGCTGAAGTCAATCAGGCTGAATATCCTTGCGGATTTCACGTGGATGAGGCCGTGGAATAGCTTAATACCTGCCTGATTGATTTCAACGATTCGCCCCATGAGGTCGGTGACGATAATGCCTTCAAAAGTTGAAGCTTGAACTGTCTGGCGGAATCGTATTTCCCGATCGAGTTTCTTGTTTTGTTCCAACTGTTTGTGGCGATTGTAGGCGAAGCCATAGAGCATACAAAAAAGCAATAAACCTCCAACCATCACAGCATTCGACCCACTCCAAGGCGGGAAATACCATTTTCTACTGACAGGAGTCATGCGAAGCATTAAAGGCTGATTGAACAGCTTCAAGGGGTAGTCCCTCTTGAGGTTTCTAGCAGTACCCACTGGCGATGGCCCATGGGTTGCCACATAATTCTCAGAATCCCTAGCCCCATCTGATGAGAGCCTCACTTCAAATGGGTTGGTTTGGTTATCGAAAGGGTAAAGGAGTGTTTTGAGCAATGTTTCAAAATTGAAATCAACTGCCAAAAACCCGATCAGAGTCTTGTCCTCGTGGACAGGAGTGAAC
>JALRAZ010000023.1 GCA_023257935.1 Verrucomicrobiota bacterium | reverse complement strand
GTGAGGGTTTTTCTCGACCAGTGGGCCCTTGCCAATGAGTTGGGTTGCTCGGTCACCATCCATTGCCTGAAGGCATGGGGGCGTCTCCTTGAACTGATCAAGGCCCATCCCCACCGAGGGCCAGGGTTCTTAATCCACTCCTACAGTGGACCCGCTGAAATGATCCCGCACTTCATGGAACTTGGGGCTTTTTTCTCTATTTCTGGCTACTTTGCCCACGATCGCAAAGTGCATCAGTTGGCAGCTTTCAAAACCATCCCCATGCATCGCCTATTGCTTGAAACCGATGCCCCGGACATGTTGCCGCCACCCTCATGTCGCTCTGATGAATGGAACGATCCTCAAAGCGGTGAGGCCATCAATCATCCATCCAACATCGAGGCGATCTACCGCTTTGTTGCCAAAGAGTGGGGAATGAGGCAGGAGGAGCTTGAAGAAGCCATGCAGCAGAACGCACGCATCCTATTTGGTGCTGCACTCGGCTAGGCTCAACACATGACCTCGCTTTCTTGAGGAAAAACTGACTTCACCTCTTCAGAGGCTGTTTAGGAACTCAATGAGCGAGCGACGATCTTCATCTACCATGCGGGGAGCCTCGGCATCAGGGTGACCATGTTCCACAAAGACTGAATCCAGTGATGTAGCCCGGTTGTCATGGAAGAAGCGATCTCGCTGAGCCAGGCCCCTGAGGCTAGGAGGGTTGAAGTGACTTTGACCTGCCTCATCGTGTATCCCCACATCATAGAGTTCCTGAGTGGTGAAAGCCGGTGGGCGATGGCATTCCTGGCACCCTTGTGCATGGAATACCCGGCGACCTCGCTCGACCTCCTTGTCATCAAGTCGATTCCTGAGTCGGTGCCAGGAAGGCGGAGGTTGGAGGGTTTGGAGGAACGCAGCCATCTTTTGAGCCATGGACTCGGTATCCCCAGGATGGATCATGGTGTCTCTAAGAGACTTCGCGATCTGGGCTTCCAGGCCGGTCAGCAGGCCTCGCCAGGCAAAAGGGGCTGTTTCACCCACCCCAAGCAGGCTCAAGATGCGTTTTGGAGCCCCAAAGTGTTCATCCCCCAGGTTGTCATTGAGCATTCCCGTCGTGTGTCCATTGGGGTGACAGCTGTGGCAACTGAACCATCCACGCAGGGACAGGGACGCATCGTAGAAAAGTCTTTCCCCTTCATCGACCTGGGATGGGGGCGGTTGAGGCCCGAGTGAGATCACATTCAGAGGTTGAAAAGTTTCCAAATCAATGACGGAAATCGAATCTGAGAATTGATTGGCGACATAAAGCCGGGTTTCTTGCTCATTCATGAGCATGTCAACCGGCCGATCCCCCACAGAGATTCGTTGGATGTCTGGGCGGTCGGGGTGTGGGCGTATGGCGATGCGATCCACCCCCTGTAGGGCTGCTATCAGTTTTCCAGATCGGGTCAGGCGCAGTGTCGAAGGATCTCCCCCTGGTCCAGTCTCATCCCCGAGGCCATGCACCTTCATGCCCCACTCAGGGCCCTTGTTTGGCTCAAGGATCGCTTCCAACGGCATGGAACGCACTTGGTTGTCCATCAACACGCCCCACATGACTTCTGTCTGAAAGGTGGTGGCCCTGGGGTTGAGCGATTGGCCTGCTAACCAAAGGCTTTTTTCTCCCTTGTGAACATGCAGCAGGGGGCGGCCAAGATTGTTCATAGGCAATTCTGTGACCGAATGAATGAGCTCCCGCTCATGGTCCATGACTGCCAACAGCCCCCCGAAGGCGTCTGTGATCAACAGCATCTCGGTTCCAGGGATGAAGCTCAGTGCACCAGGATTGAAGCTCAGGTCCAGGTTCTTGAACCCGTGGGTTGGCGAACCTTCATGGGGCAGGGAAACCAGGGTGACCTGTCTGGACCAGATGGAGCTGATGGCCAGCCTTTGCCCATTCTCGGCAAGGCTGAGGTGACTGGGATTGGGGGGCAGAGACCAGCGTCCTTGCTCTACCACAGCGCCAGATGATTGGCGCACGAGATGAATGAGTGTGTTTTCAAGATCATCCAGCAGGTAGACTGAGGCGGTTTCTGGCAACCAAAGCATGTCTGAGAGACGGCTTGTGACATGCCATTCTTCCAGAACCCTTCCCTGCTGCAGGTCGATCAATGAGAGGGATCCTGAGCGACCATTGGCGACCAGCAGATGGGTATCCTGGTCTATGAGCGCCATGCGCACCGGATAGCGCAAATGGGCGTCTTGGACTAACGCGTTTGGTTCAGCACATAAGCTCACGCAGCATACCCACACCTTGAGGATGCCGATGGCGTGGTTCAACCAGTGCTTCATGATGGCTTCTATCAAAGCCCTGATACGCCTGCAGGTCAAATGCATAGCTAAGGGCTGAGTCCTGCCCCTTACTTCGATCCAGCACACCGGGTGCCGATTTGGGGAGCTGAAGCTTCTCAAAACATGCCTTGAGCTTGAGTGATCCAGCAGTGATACTTATCTCCACCCAGTAAAACGTGACCCTAGACCATCATGCAAGCAGCACAGCATCAGGCCCCTCCCAGTGACTGGCGGGGCATCGCCCGGCAGTTGGGGCCAGGTTTGATTATTTCAGCCAACATCGTGGGATCGGGTGAATTGATCGTCACCACCAAGGTTGGGGCCGATGTGGGTTTTATTCTCCTTTGGTTCATCATCCTGGGTTGTATGATCAAGGTCTTCCTGCAAGTAGAGCTTGGGCGATATGCCATCACCCATGGCAAGACCACCTTACAGGCCATGGATGCGGTGCCAGGACCAAGGTTCTCGTTCATCTGGCGCTGGCTTAATCTGCGTGCGGAAGCTTCATGGCTGGTCTGGTGCTGGATTCTGATGTTTGTCGCCACTTTTTTTCAGGTCTCAGGCATGGTCGGTGGCATTGCCGGGGTTTTTGAAACCGGCATCCCATCCCTCTCAGAGCCTCCTGCCTGGTATGCCCAGGCCCAATCTCTGGACGTCGAGACTGGCTCTGTGGCGAGCACCCTCGCAGCCCGCTGGCAACAGCTATTGAATAACGCCTGGGCTCTGGCCATCACCGGTTCTTGTGCCCTGTTACTGTTGGTAGGCCGCTACCGTTTCATTGAACGCTTTTCCACCACCATGGTTGCGGGGTTTACACTTTTTACCATCCTGGCTGTCTTTGCCCTCTACCGCACTGAGTATGGGATTACCTTGGCCCAATTGGCCGAAGGCCTTGAGTTCAATCTCCCCGAAAATTTCATGACCGCTTTCGCTGCTTTTGGTGTCATCGGTGTCGGGGCAGCCGAATTGATTTATTATCCTTATTGGTGTCTTGAGAAAGGTTACGCGCGTCATGTTGGACCTCGTGAGGACACCCCTGAGTGGGAAGCGAGGGCGCGTGGATGGATGCGCGTGCTCAAGTGGGACGCCTGGGTCTCAATGATTATTTACACCGGTGCCACGGTTGCATTTTACCTTTTAGGAGCTGCGGTTCTTCATGGTAAGGGGCTGGAAGTCACGAACGATGATCTCATCCCAACCCTTTCCAACCTTTATCGGGAATCCTTTGGATCGCTTGGTCTATGGATCTTTCTTGCTGGCGCATTGGTCGTCCTTTACTCGACGGTCTTCATTTCAACCGCCTCCAATGCTAGACTCTCGGCAGATCTTTGGTTGCTCTTTACCCCATCAAAAGGGGCTGATCAGCGCGACCGATCGGTGTTGGTTCGGCGAGCCTGTGTTCTGATCCCCATGCTCTACTTTGTATTCTACGTCTCGGTCGGGCAACCCTTGACCTTGGTGTTCATCGGAGCCCTGGCCCAGGCGTTGATCCTGCCTTTCTTATGTTTTGCAGCTCTCTACTTCCATTATCGTCAGACCCACCGAGCCCTTTTTCCCGGAACCCTATGGGTTGTCCTGCTATGGGTTTCAAGTCTGTTGATGACTTCGGTGGGCTGCTATCAACTTTACGACAAGCTTTTCAAGTAGAGCATTCGACCAGTCTGCGAGGCCATGGCCATCAGGCGATGCCTGTGGATCAGAGCGAGCATTAACGTTTATCCTAAGCAAGGGGAGCGCGCTCGTCTTGAGTAGATGGTTGAACAGACGGCTTGCCGAGTAGCTACTAGGATCCTGGTGTTTCAGCCAATGGGATAAGCCTGACCTGCCTCACATCCATGACCGCGCCACCTGCTTTCCTGATTGGGATGATTCTTAGCTCATAACGATCGGGGCGTTTCAACGCGACTTCGCCGATGATACGAGGGACAAAATGCTGAAAATGCCCCGTTTCCTCGACGAGGAATGGGAGAATACTCTGATTCACAGAAACCTGAACTAAGCTTCCTCCGTGTCCCCTGCCGCAACCCTGCAGTATTTCTACCGCATAGCGTCCTGGACGCAGGCACTCGAAGTTCCAGCTAGGTTGATCAGTGAGGTTCACCCAATAACCAACCGTATTTTTATGCGGCAGGGGCTCGTACTGAAGTTTGGTTCCATGAATGCGCACATCCCGAGCGTGCAAGGTGATACTTCCATCGGCACGCTGGCTGATGGGTTCTCCCTCTGCAGCGGTTCTGAGGATCACATGAGCCATACTCAGGGGGCCATTGGCAGGGGAAGGGGATTGGGCCCGCAGGCTCCATGGCTGAGCTCCTGAGGCTGTGACTCGAACTCTGCCAAGGGAGTGGGTTCTCCACCCGGAAAAGCTCTCATCAATAGTAACCGATGTGGTGGTGCTTGACTGACCCATATCGAGGGTGAGTTGCCACGTTCCGGGTTGGGTGGATCGTATCAATACCTCTGCCTCATAGGTTCCTGGCCTAGAGGCTTCTATGGTACCTGCTCTGCGATCTGATCGATCGGATTGGCCTACCAAATGCCAGCGCCCATCAGCCATCTGGGTATCAGGCTGAAGCTTTTCCAGCCACAGTTCTGCGCCAGTATGGGGGGGCGCCTGGATCGCAATGGATCCATCCTTCGAGGCATCAAAGCCCACAGTCACATGACCCCCTTGCCTATCATGTTGACTGATGGATGCAATTTGGTTGATGGGCAGGGTGATCTGACTCCAACCCGAGGCGCCCTCTTGGTGCGAGAGCTTCAACCAACCCTGCTTATCCCAGGATAGATCTGGTTGGGCTGAAAGCCCCAGAGTGAGCGCCATCAACCCGATCACTGAGGTGATATCAGCGATTGAGTGATGACGGGTCATTCGGAGAGCGCAATTTGACATGACGACATTTTCTTCGGCTTGACGAGGAGGTAAAGACAATTTGATGTCACGAGACGACTTGCTCTGCGCGAGGCAATTTGGCAGTTTGAGGTCTAGATGCGTCTCGTCATAAGGGAATGGACCGAATCCATTGAAACCCTCGTACTGGAGGTGATTTCAGGTCACCGCCAGGACCGTAAGGCGACCTGTATCCGCGCCATCCTCTACCTCCTGTCGCTGGTCTTTAAGGTGGCTATCAAGTGCCGCAGAGCTCTTTATAACCTGAGGTTGCTCAGAGACTCCACCCTGGGGGTGCAGGTCATTGCCGTGGGCAACGTTACCGTGGGTGGAACGGGGAAAACGCCAGTGGTTGAAAAATTTGCGCGCGAGCTCCAGGATGCAGGTCGCAAAGTGGCTATTTTATCCCGCGGCTATCGATCTAAGCCGCGCCCATTGCTGGAAAGGGTCATTAACAAGCTCCTGTTACGGCAGGACATTACCCCCCCAAAGGTTGTTTCCGATGGCCAGTCGCTGCTCTTGGATTCCGAATCCTCAGGGGATGAGCCCTACATGCTGGCTGCCAACTTGCGTGATGTGGTGGTATTGGTCGACAAAGACCGAGTCAAGAGTGGTCGCTTTGCCATTCAAAAATATGGGTGTGATACCCTGTTGTTGGATGATGGATTTCAGTATTGGAAGTTAAAGGGCAGACGTCATGACGTGGTGCTGATTGACTTTCAGGATCCATTTGGAAATGGGTATCTGCTCCCCAGAGGAACTCTCAGGGAGCCCCCGTCCCACCTGGCTCGAGCCCACACCGTTTTTATCACCAAAATTGACGGTCCCACTCAAGCCCTTCGCCAGCAAATACAATCAATCAATCCCAAGGCGGGTATCATTGAGTGCGTGCATCATCCACTCTTCTTTGAGGATCTTTTTACCGGAGAACAACTTCCTCTGGAGAGGGTGCGGCATAGACGTTTGGCCACCATCAGTGGCATTGCTCAACCTGAAAGTTTCGAACAGAGCCTGATTCGTCTTGGTAATCAAATTGTTTATCAACGCCGTTTTGCTGACCACCACCGCTACACCCAACAGGAAGTGCTTGACGTCATCAATCGTGGTGTGCGTCGCGAAGCGGAAATCCTCATCACAACTCAGAAAGATGCAGTACGATTTCCTAAACTCGATCGCAGGGATCTTCCAATCTATTTCATGCGAGTGGAAATCAAGATCATCGAAGGGGCCACTGACTTTCAGGACTGCGTCAAGAAGATCTGTTTTCATTGAAGGATGAAGTCTTTGCTCAACCATGTGATTTATTTTATCGGGCGGCTGATGATTGGCCTGGTGAATCTTTTTCCACTTCCATGGATTGCCGCTGTGGGGCGATTGCTTGGGCGATTGGCTTACTTGCTTGATCGAAGGCATCGAAGGGTTGCCATTGGACAATTGACCTGGTTTCTAGACCGCTATCAATTGCCGGGTAAGGCAGAGCAATGGGCTAGTCGGCATTTTCAGAGACTTGGAGAAAATTATCTTGCTGCCATCAAGACGGCACAGATGTCTCACCAAGCCATGGAGTCTCACATGGATTATGCTGGTTTCGAGGTCTTCGAGAGTGACCCGGGTGAACACCGTCCACCGGATTGGAATCGTGGTTGGGTCGTGGCCATTGGTCATTTCGGCAATTTTGAACTCTACGTGCGCACCATGAGCCAGATCCAGGGCTATCGAGGTGGCGCGACCTACAGGGGCTTGAATCAGCCTGGCCCAGATCGATTGCTGCGTGAATTGAGGCAACGCTCCGGGGTGCAGTTTTTTGATCGTCGGCGTGATGTGGAAAGTCTGAAGCAATTCATGCGTGAGGGTTCCACCATCATGGGTTTGTTGGCCGATCAATCGACTGGAGCCGGCTTGGAGATGGATTTCCTAGGTAAGCCCTGCAAGTGTTCCACCGCTCCAGCCCTGATTGCTCAGCGCTACCAATGTCGATTGGTGACCGCCATCTGTTATCGAGTCGCACCAGCAAGGTGGCGCATCGAATATGGCGAGGAAATTCCTGTTTTCCTCCAGGGAGAGCGCCGTTCGGTCGAGGCAGTCACTGCTGAGGTTAACCAAGCTCTCGAGAAAGCAGTCTTGAAGGACCCTCTGAACTGGTTCTGGGTGCACGACCGGTGGAAGGCATTCAGCCGAAAAAAAGCTCGCAGCATGCGCCGGTCGGCTGGATGAGGGTTGCCGGGTTTCCAGCCCAGGCGGGAAATCAAGCTTTGTGCCCAGCCGCGAATCAGCAGGCTTTTTCGAGTGAATCCACCTGTGGCATCGAGGATGCCCTGGCATTCTCGATGTGAGTTGAATCAAACTGGCGCTCTTTAATGCCAGTAGCCTTTAATACTGGATGCGAACGCCGTACTCCTTAAGCTTCTCGACCTGACTTTTGCGGATGCGGTTACCCTTCAGATAGAGTTTCAGGAAAGGTGCGAAGCGTTTTTCACCCTCTTGATCAGCCCGTGCCATGGATATCAGCGGACTGATGTCCTGCACTTGGTTGTATTCAAGGAAGAGAAAATTCAGCTGTTGCAGACCATCTAGCGGCACCAAATCGTAAATTTGATTCCCGTCCAAAGAAAGCGAGCTGAGCCATTTTAGCTGATTGATTCCCTCGATGGACTGGATTTGATTCACGCTCAGGTGAAGCGAGGCGAGCTTCGGGAGGTTCAAAAGCGGATAGATGTATTGGATCTGATTGTATCCAAGGTAAAGAGCCGACATGTTTTTCAGACCAGCCAGAGGACGCAGGTCTTGCACCTTATTGTGCGAGAGCTCGATGTATTGAAGGGCTGGAACTTCGGCCAGGGAACCTATGTCCGAAATATCATTATTGGAAAGATCCAGGGATTGCAGGCGCTTGAGCCCTGCCAGCTGGGTGATATCGGTGATTTGATTGTTGGCCAGATCAAGCAGAGCCAGGCTCTTGCAGTGCTCTAGGCCGCTTAGATCCCTGATTTGCTTGCCTCGCCCCTTGATGGTGGACACATCCACGACATCTTGGGCGGTAATCGGCTTGTCCGTGTTTCGCTTCTCATAAACCGACTGCCTGACGACCTCTTCCAGCTGTTTGTCGGGAAAGATAGATACCTCAGGGGCCTGTTCCTCCTGCGCCGGGGCTTCAGTTTCCTGAGCCTTCAGGTGTGCCGCTCCGAGTATGCTGCCAAGCAGCAACATCATCCAAGCCTGATAGCCTATTGTCTTGATTGTCATGGATTGTTTCCTGGAAAGCTTCGATTTAACCGCTCGGCCTGTATCGTGGCAATTCCTTTCCAATAAAAATCTTGGCCCGCGCAGGGGATGACCTCATGGATGCCACACTCCACGCTTGGCATTCAGCGCAACCCAGTTAGGATGTCCGTGCACCATGAAGAAGTCGAGATGTTCACTCAAACCAATGGAAAAGCTTGTTCCTACGATTCTCCTGCTGAGCTTGATCCTGCAACCTCGGATTGGGGCGGCTCAAACTCAGATCGAGCTTGATCCCATCGCTGGGGCCAAAAAGCGCAATGTTATTTTTATACTGGCTGATGATCATCGTTACGATGCAATGGGGTTCATGGGGCATCCCTTTCTAGAGACGCCTCACATGGATGCCATCGCCCGTAATGGGGTGCATCTGCGTAATGCTTTTGTCACGACCTCACTTTGCTCCCCAAGCCGGGCATCCATCCTGACGGGGCTCTACACGCACAAGCATCGGGTCATAGACAACAACCGACTCGTTCCAGAGGGGACGCGGTTTTTCCCCGAGTGGCTACAGAAGGCCGGCTACCAGACCGCCTATATCGGCAAATGGCACATGGGAGGGGAAACAGATGCTCCTCGTCCTGGTTTTGACCACTGGGTCAGTTTCCGCGGGCAGGGCCATTACCTGCCTCCAAACCCAAACTACACCCTCAATGTGAATGGGGAGCGTGTGAAGCAGAAGGGTTACATCACCGACGAACTGACCGACTACGCTATCGAGTTCATGGAGCAGCAACAGGGCAAGGATTCGCCCTTTTTCATGTATCTTTCCCACAAGGCGGTGCATGCCAACTTTACGCCAGCTGAGCGGCACGCTGGCCGCTACACCAATGCGGCATGGAAACGCCCCGAGAGCGAGGCCAATACCGATGCCAACTATCTCGGTAAGCCAAGGTGGCTGAGGGATCAGCGCAATAGCTGGCACGGGGTTGATTTCCCTTACCACAGCGAGTTGGATGTGGAGCAATACTACAAACGCTACTGTGAGGCATTACTCTCGGTTGATGACAGCATTGGGAGGATCATGGAGCAGCTCAAAAAGATGGGGATTTACGATGAAACCCTCGTCATCTACATGGGAGATAATGGATTCATGTTCGGAGAGCATGGCCTGATTGACAAACGCGTTGCTTACGAAACATCCATACGCGTCCCCATGATTATGCAATGCCCAGAATTGTTTGCGGGGCAGACAGTTGTGGAAGAGGTGGTTGCCAACATTGATATAGGTCCCACCGTCATGCAGGCTGCAGGGTTAAAGACTCCTTCTCACATGGATGGTCAGAGCTTTATTTCACTAGCACAGGGCAAGCCGACTGACTGGCGGGATTATTTCCTTTATGTCTATTACTGGGAAAAGAATTTCCCGCAGTCACCAACCGTGTTTTCCCTGCGCGGTGATCAATACAAATACATCACCTATTACGGGCTTTGGGATACTGATGAACTCTATGACATCCAACAGGATCCGGGTGAGACTCGCAACCTGATTGCTGACCCTCAGTTTAGGGATATCGCCAAGCGATTTGAGAATCAGCTCTATTCCATGCTCGATGAGCAAGGGGGGATGTATATCCCGCTTAACCAACCTCGTGGCGGATCGCAGAACAAGCGATTGGCTCCACGTGGAGGTCAACAGGCTTCTGATTTTCCGGGGCATCTGGTGGTGCCTCAACCCATTAATCAAAACGCTCAGTAAAAACCAATAGTCTCAACAAACCATCGCAACCAAAAATATGATACGATCCCTTATTTTTTCACTGGTCTTAGCCATGGGCATGCCCGCCCTTTCACTCGCTGACCATCATCTGGGTCATGCTGACAAGAGCCCAGGAAACCGGGTGTTTGAAATGCGCACCTATTACACTCATCCAGGTAAACTAAGCGCTCTGAACAAACGCTTCCGCGAGCACACCAATGCTATATTCGTCAAACATGGCATGACCTTGGTTGGCTACTGGATTCCTGAGGGTAGCGAAGATACCCTGGTCTATATCCTGGCCTACCCAAGCAAAGAAGCCCGGGAGGCTGCTTGGAAGGCTTTTGGCCAGGACCCAGACTGGAAAAAAGCGTTTGCTGAATCGCGTCAGGATGGCCCTCTGGTGAAGAAAGTGGATTCCCAGTTCCTTTCCGCCACCGATTATTCTCCCATTCAGTAAGCGGACACTGGGGTCTGCTGCAATCAAACCAGGTAAAGCCAATGCACCCTTTGATCACAGCCTTGCTGGCGGGACTGGGCTTTATTGTCGCTTATCATACCTACGGGCGATGGCTTGGAAAAAGTATCTTCCAGCTATCGGCCAAGGCAGTCTGCCCATCTCTTGCCATGGAAGATGGTGTTGACTATGTACCGACCTCCAAGGGCGTTGTGTTTGGGCATCATTTTACCTCCATTGCCGGAACGGGCCCTATTGTGGGGCCTGCCATTGCAGTGATGTGGGGTTGGGCGCCTGCGCTAGTCTGGGTTGTGCTTGGATCCATCTTCATTGGGGCTGTGCATGATTTTGGAGCCTTGGTGGTCAGTTTGCGTCATCAGGGGCAGACCCTGGGAGATGTAGCAGGGAAGGTCATGAATCAGCGCGTGCGCCTACTATTCCTGTTCATTCTTTTCATGGCTCTTACCATTGTATTAGCCATTTTTGGTCTGGTGATCGCTTCAGTGTTCAAAATGTATCCTGCAGCCATTTTCCCTTGCCTGATTCAAATCCCCTTGGCCATGTGCATTGGCTTTTGGCTTCACCGGCGGGGAGCGCGCTTACTCATGCCTTCATTGGTTTCGCTGGCTCTGATGTATCTGACAGTGATCTACGGTAACGTGGGATGGTTGGGGCAACTCAATGCTTTCATGCAGGGTTGGAGTTTGATCACCTGGGTTGCCGTGTTGCTGCTGTATTCGTATGTGGCATCGGTTATGCCGGTCTGGGCCTTGCTTCAGCCGCGAGATTACATCAATTCGTTGCAGTTGATTTCTGCTCTTGGACTGATTGTTCTTGGCTTGGTGGGCGCCGCTATGTTTGGGGGGGCTCCCCTGAACGGAGGGACTGAGCGCCCGCCTTTGGAGTGGGTGGCTCCAGCCGTTCAGTGGCACCCTCAAGGGGCTCCATTTATTTTCCCCTTTCTATTCATCACCATTGCCTGCGGTGCGATCAGTGGTTTTCACTGCCTGGTGAGTAGTGGTACGAGTAGCAAGCAGCTCAAAAGCGAACCTGATGCCCGGTTCGTTGGCTATGGTAGCATGTTGACCGAAGGCTTTCTGGCCACGCTGGTGATCATCGCTTGCGCCGCCGGTGTCGGATTGGGCTCAGAGGTTGGAGGAGAACTGCTGGTTGGTGAAAATGCTTGGAGCGCCCGATATGCCTCATGGGGCTCGGCAGGCTCTCTGGGGGCCAAGGTAGCGGCCTTTGTGGATGGGGCGGCCAACCTGCTGCGTTCGATTGGGATTTCCAGCACCATATCTCTGGCGCTAATGGCTGTCCTGGTGGCTTCTTTTGCCGGCACAACCTTGGACACAGCCTGCCGTCTTCAGCGTTACGTGGTGCAGGAACTTGCGACAACCTTAGGGGAGAAGCCAGCCCTTGCAACTTCGGTCAACTGGCTGCGTCATCGCCACGGTGCAACCTTGTTTGCCATCATCATCGCTGCGATTGTGGCGGCGGCTCCGGCTCCCGGTCAGGTGGACTGGTCTTTGGCCACCAGTGGTAAGGGAGGACTCATTCTTTGGCCTCTTTTCGGTGCCACCAATCAATTACTTGCGGGCTTGGCCTTCCTGGTGATCACCTTTCATCTCTGGCGACGTCGTAAGCCTATCTTGTTCCTGATCCTTCCCGCTCTATTCATGCTGATCATGCCCATGTGGGCCATGATGCTGCAGTTGTTCTTTGGCACGGGGGCGGGTCCGAGTTGGGTTGAGAGTGGCAGCTGGGTATTGGTTGGGGTGGGGTTGGTCACCATTGCCCTTGAAGTGTGGATGTTGGTTGAAGCAGTGATCATGTTTCCCAAAGTCAGAGGGGTTCTTGAGCGTGTGGCCGATACTTCGCTTGAGAAGACGAGCATTGAGCCATCGTGATCGTCTCATGCACCTGAAGCGCATTGGCATTTTCGGAGGGACCTTCGACCCATTTCATCTTGGGCATTTTCTGGTTGCTAGGGCTGCCATTGAAGAGGCCAATCTAGAGCGTCTTTTTTTGGTTCCTGCCGCCCGGTCCCCATTCAAACCTGAGGGTAAGTCCACCGATGATTCGCGACGCTTAAAATGGTTACGCCTTGCTCTCCAAGGTGAAACCAACTGTTCGGTGGATACACAGGAACTCAAAAGGGGGGGGGTATCCTTTGCCATCGATACCGTCACTGCCTATCACGATGCCTTCCCTCAGGCTCAGCTCTTTTATCTTATCGGGGCTGATCACGTGCCAACCCTTTACCAATGGCGAGAGGCCTCTCAGTTGGCCAGGTTGGTGACTTTTTTGATCGTTCCTAGGCCGGGGCAACAGCCCACAGCCCTGAAGGAGCCTTTTTTGGGACAATTTCTCAAGGGTTTTCCGCTCGGGGTGTCTTCCTCAATCATACGGGATCGAATCCGGAGGGGTTTTCCCATTTCAGGATTGGTACACCCCAAAGTGGAAGAGGATATTGTCAACTGTCCTATTTCCGGTTAGGGATAGAGACGGTTGGTCGATAAGGGCTGACTTGTTACCATGGATTCCAAACGACTCGCTCAATATTGCTGCGCCTACGCCGATAACCGCAAAGCCCAAAAACCTGTCATTCTCGATTTGAGAAAAGTCTCCTCGCTGACCGACTTTTTTATTGTGCTCTCTGGATCCAGTGCGCCCCATTTGAGAGCGATTGGCGAAGAGATCCTTCAGAAGCTAAGGGATGATCACGACATCAGGCCGCATCTCTCGGATGGCAAGGGATCGGGAAGCTGGGTCGTGCTGGACTATTACGATGTGATCATCCATATCATGAGCGAAGAGACGCGCCAAAGATATGATTTGGAGGGGCTTTGGGGAGACGCTCCCAGAATCAAGCCCAGAAAACCTCGCGGCATGGGCAGCAAGGCTATCAAGAAAGCGGCTTCATCGGCATCCTAATCCGAATTAGGGCTGACCTCCGAAAGTCACGTAATCATCCAGATCGAGTAGATCAAACCAGGTCATGATGTCTATCCTGCTGGGTGCAATAGACTGGTGAATGGAGTTGAAGAAACTTCTGGATTCGACATCAAGCGGGCATCTGAGTTCTTCCAAGGCGGACCAAGCATGAATTTCGTGGGCTGAGCGCCGTTGGGAACCGGCTTTGAGCATCCATGCAAGCACCTGCCCATCAGACTTACCGCATGAAAGCTGGTTCATGAGGGTGTTGGCATTGACCCCGACAAATTCAAAGAAGCGGCGGTCCATAGGGCAGTTGAAAACATAATCCCCATTCTTTGCCGCAATGGTTGATCGGCCTTTGTCTAGGAGTCTAGGAAGGATAACAAATCCACCCAGCCGCACACGTGGGCTGCGGGGTGGAGCCTTGGTTAGATCTGGACCAGTGATAACCATTTAAATAACGCCCTTTTGCTTCTAAAAGGTCCCAAGCTGAGTCGAAAGGCAAGGAAAAAGGGCCAGCAGTCAGGCCGTGTGATCAAATCAACTTACTTTGGGAAGCTTCCTTATCGAGTAGATCACCAAAGCTGACGGAATCGACAGTTCGTCGCTCGATGATTTCCTTGTCCACATTCGATTCATAGGCGACAGGGTAGTCACCATTGTAGCAAGCCATACAAAATGCCTCTTCGGGCTGATTGGTGGCCTTAACCATACCTTCTTGACTGAGGTAACCGATGCTATCGGCGCCCAGATGCTGGCATATTTCCTCGGGCGAGGCGTTGGCAGCCAGCAGTTTGCTCCGATCAGGAAAATCGATGCCATAGACGCAGGAAAACTTGTGTGGAGGACAACTAATGAGGACATGAACTGCTTCGGCTCCTGCTTCCTTCAGGATCTTGATACGACTCTGGCTGGTGGTCCCTCTGACAATGGAGTCGTCGACGATGATCACCCGCTTACCCTTGACCAGATCAGATACCAGGTTCAGCTTGACCCTGACATCCAGACTACGTGTGGTCTGGGAGGGCTGGAGGAAGCTTCTGCCCACATAATGATTCCTCACAAAAGCCATGTGGTAGGGGATACCTGATTCAAGAGAATATCCCAGTGCGGCATAATTGCCGCTATCTGGCACAGGAACTACCATGTCGGCTTCAATGGCGTGCTCCCGAGCTAGCTGGCGGCCCATTTGAATGCGAGAATCATAAACGTTGACCCCGGCAATTTTGCTGTCCGGCCGGGAAAAATAGACATACTCAAAAATACAGAAAGCCCTTCGCTTTTGATCTGGGAAGGCATCCATGCTGCGCATGCCTTTCTCATCAATGATGACGATTTCCCCTGGTCTGACATCACGCACGAATTCCGCCTGGATCAGATCAAATGCACAGGATTCACTTGAAAGCACCCATTTACCGTCGAGTTTGCCCAGACTGAGAGGGCGAAATCCGTGAGGGTCACGCACGCCAATCATTTCCTTCTCAGTGAGCATGACCAGTGAAAAGGCCCCTTGTATGCGTCGGATGGTCTCCAGTAGAGGGTTGGAATCAGCTGTCAGATTGGGGCGGGCAAGCAGGTGGAGTATGATCTCACTGTCTATGGTGGTTTGAAATATGTTGCCTCCAGCTTCGAGTTCCTCTCGAAGGATCGCGGCGTTGGTGAGGTTGCCGTTGTGGGCGATGGCGATCTTGCCACGGTTGCAATCCACGATCAGAGGTTGGACATTCTGCACGTGTGAAGCGCCGGTGGTGGAGTAGCGCGTGTGTCCGATCGCATTGCGTCCTTTGAGCTCGGCGAGGGCATTTCCTTTGAAAACCTGTGGAACCAGCCCCATCTCACGATGGGAGTGAAAAGTACTCCCATCGGCGGTGACGATTCCGGCACTCTCCTGGCCACGATGTTGGAGGGCGTAAAGCCCGTAGTAGGCGATTTCTGCCGCGTTGGGATGGTCGAATACGCCGAACACGCCGCAGTAATGCTTGGGGAATTCCTGGATGCCTTTCACCTGCCGCAAGCCTGTAGGATTGGAGCTTGTTTTGTCAAATGCCTAGTCGGCCAGTGCGACATTTAAATAGTATCCCTTGGCAGGGATCTCGTCGAATCGGCCACGCCCGATTAAAATGACCTAACCCTCGGGTATCAGGGGGTAAGGATGAGCCAGGACCACTCGAAAGCCTGCATTGCCGAAGGTTTGACTGATTCCAAACCAGTGACGTTCGGCTGCGCGGCCATTGCGTGGATGATCGCTCCAAGCCCCGCCTCGCATGACCCGATCTTCTGCTTGTGGACTGACATAATCAACCACCTCACCCCCAGGATAGATAGCGTGCCATCCTAGACACCACTCATAGACGCCTCCAAGCATGCCGTGTAGTCCCCAGGGGTTAGGCTGCTTCATGCCGACTGGATGGGTGCCCTTCGGGATACTGTTGTCCCAATGCCACGCGTGGGCATCAAACCTCTGATAGTCGGGATCATCTCCATGAGGGTAGCGCGTTTGCGTTCCTGCTCTGCAGGCATATTCCCATTCCGCTTCGGTGGGAAGACGATAAACAAGCCCCTCAGGGAGACGGCCTGCTTGCCTGGCTTGCTCGGTGAGACGCTGACAATAATCCATGGCCATCTGCCAGGTTATGTTTTCGACCGGTCTATCCAGGCTTCGTTTGAATTTCGATGGGTTGGTGCCCATGAGCTGCAGGTATTCCCCTTGAGTGATCTCATACTTGCCCATCCAGTAATCGCGGCTGAGGGTCACGCGGGTCATGGGGTTTTCATCGGTGTCACGGTCCTGCTCATCAAAGGGGCTGCCCATGAGGAATGTGCCAGCGGGAATGAGCACCAATCTATCGGGTTCAGGGTTGATCATCAGTGGCCTGGCTCGGTAAAATACCCCATTAGCACCTTGGCCTTGAAGATCCATCAATAGGATGGGTTTTGGCCCGGTGCGAACTTCTCCCAGCGACCGCCATGGGCCAGGATCTAGCAGGTTTGATGAGGCCTCGATATGCCATGGGTAGTGATCTGGGCCCTCGATGCGCAGGACGGGCACGGAGCTTGCCTCATCCATGAGCTCCTTGAAACCAGGAGTGATGAAAAAACGCATACTCGAGCCAAGAGGCCGGAGGTCGAAGAAGTCCACCTTCAGCTCCAATGGGCGCTGTGCCAGACCGGTCTCAGAGCATGCCCATGTGAGCAAGCCAAGGAGAGCCAGCTTCAAACTGCCTGCAATGCTGTCCGGGATCACGGGTGGTTAGGTTGAGGATTGAGTGAAAGTATTGTCAAGTCTTTCAAAGAGTGGGGATTGGGTGGGTGCAAAGCGCCTCTCTTGCGCATGATTCAGGTGGAAGGAGTCGCAATGATCATTGCCACTCATACCTTCTTATGCTACCCAAGTCTGCAGGCAGAGAACGGCCAACCCTGGTTCCCATCAACCTGGCCCATTTGGCTGACCGACAATCTTAATCATCGCTATGATCCCAGCCGCCAAGGACAAGACCCTGTTCACCCCCGGACCCCTGACAACCAGCCTGGATGTCAAGCAGGCTATGCTACGAGATGCTGGATCCTGGCACTTTGAATTCAATGCGAAGGTCAAGGCTATCAGGGAACGATTGCTCGACCTGGCCGGAGTGAGTCAGGCTGAGGGGTTTGAATGCGTCTTGCTTCAGGGAAGCGGCACCTTTGGGGTTGAGTCGGTCTTTTCCAGCGCTATCCCTGAGTCAGGGAAGGTCTTGGTTCTAGCCAATGGTGCTTACGGAGAGCGCATGGTTGCCATGCTTGAATGCCTCAGGATTGATCATTCAATTTACCGCACCCCAGAGGATACCCCGCCAGATCCATCAGCTATTGCGGGACTGCTTGCTGAGGATGCCCGCATCACCCATGTGGCCATGGTCCACTGCGAGACTACAACCGGAATCATGAATCCCATCGAAGCGGTGGGGCAGGTAGTCGCTAAGTCCGGTAGGCAATTCATCGTGGATGCCATGAGTAGTTTTGCTGGGGTCGAGATTGACTTCAAACAGGCCTGCATTGACTTTCTCATTACTTCGGCCAACAAGTGCATAGAAGGGGTGCCAGGCTTTTCCATCGTCCTCCTCAGGCGCTCATGCCTTGAGTCCAATCCCACCCAACCCAGATGCCTCAGCCTGGATCTCATGGCTCAGCTCAAGGGTTTTGAGAAGAATGGTCAGTTTCGTTATTCTCCGCCCACCCATTCCCTGTTGGCTTTTGAACGTGCCTTGGAGGAACTGGAGATGGAGGGTGGGGTGGCTGGACGATCCCAACGCTACCAAGAAAACCATCGGGTTTTGATGGAGGGGATGCGCGCCTTGGGGTTTCGCTCCTACCTGCCCGATGCATGCCAGAGCTACCTCATTACCAGTTTTCACTTTCCCAGAGATGATCGATTCACCTTTGATGTCTTTTATCGTCACCTGAGTGAGCGTGGCATGATCATCTATCCCGGTAAGATCAGTCAAGTTGACCTCTTCAGGATTGGTTCGATAGGCCGTTTATTCGTCGCGGACATGCAGGCTCTGGTAGCGGCGATTGAAGCAACGCTCAAAGAGCTTGAGATGGTTCCTTGATCATGACCTAACCATGAACTGCATGCCTCAATCCAAGATGCGACCCTCCGTTCATTTAGCACCTCGTTACCTGCTAGCCCTGCTTTTTATTTTCTGCTCTGCCTGCGCGCTTACGGCGGAGGTTGTCCCACTCATTCGCGCGCACTCCCATAATGATTACGAACATGAGCAGCCTTTGATCGATGCTCTGGATGCTGGTTTCTGCAGTGTTGAAGCCGATGTGTTTGCCATCGGTGAGGAACTTTTGGTCGCTCACGATCGCATTGATTTGGACCGCTCCAGAACGCTCGAAGCGCTGTATCTGAAGCCGCTCCAGCTGAGGATCAAGGAACGGGGGGGCAAGGTCTATGATCAGGGGGTGCCTTTTTACCTGATGATCGATTTTAAGACTCAGGCATCCCCAACCTACGAGTGCTTGCGTCGCATCATTCGCCCATACCATGCCATGCTCACGCGGGTAGACGCCGAGGGGCTGCACCCTGGTGCCGTCACGCTGGTTATTTCTGGGAATCGGCCCACTCAGCTGGTGGGGCAAGAGACCGAGCGATGGGTTTTTATTGATGGTCGGCTAGAGGATATGGAGGCGAACCGCTTGCCCGCTTCACTGGTGCCCTGGATCAGTGAAAATTGGACCAGTCATTTCAAATGGAATGGCGAAGGTGCCATGCCTCAGGAAGAAATCCAGAAACTGGCAGCGTGGCTTTCAAAAGCTCATAGTCAGGGGAGGAAAGTCCGCTTTTGGGCGACTCCTGAGACGGAGGCTTTTTGGAAATTGGCATGGGATCAAGGTTTGGACTTCATCAACACAGACCAACTGAAGGCCCTAAGCAAGGTATTGCTTGCGCATCAGGCGCCCTGAGTTGAAAGGATTTCTCAAGTGGATCACAGCAAACACGATCTGGATCAGTTGCGCTCTGAGGGAGACATCAACTTAAGCCCCAGGAGGCAGGCATGGGCTGCAGGACACCTGGACGAAGCGACCCAAAAAATCCTGGCTCGAGACGCAGAGGTTTTCTTGCATCAGTCGCTTTCAACGCCATGCCTCAATGTCATGCAGGCTTGTCAGGGGAGCTATATTGAGGACAACAGAGGGCGCCGTCTACTCGACTTTCACGGTAATAATGTCCATCAGCTGGGTTTTTCCCACCCTCGGGTTGTGGAGGCTATCACCGAGCAGATGAACCGGCTTTCTTTCTGCACCCGACGATACACCAATGAGGTGGCTATCGAACTAGCGTCCAAGTTAGTCTCTCTGGCTCCAGGTGATCTCAACCGAGTGCTTTTTGCTCCCAGCGGCACCGCCGCCATCGGCATGGCGCTGAAGCTAGCCAGAGCAGCAACAGGCAGGCATAAGACCATTTCCATGTGGGATTCCTTTCACGGGGCCTCACTGGATGCGATTTCGGTTGGGGGTGAGGCGATATTTCGTCAAGGCATTGGCCCCTTGCTTCCGGGTTGTGAGCACGTTCCGCCGCCTGATAACCGACACTGTCCCTTCAAGTGTGGTCATGCCTGCAACCTGGCCTGCGCCGATTACGTAGAATACGTGCTTGAAAAAGAGGGAGACGTGGCAGCGGTGGTTGCCGAGACCGTGCGGTGCACGCCCTTTATCCCCCCGCTGGACTATTGGAAGCGGATTCGTCAGGCATGTGACCGGCATGGTGCGCTTTTGATTCTGGATGAAATACCTCACTGCCTGGGCCGTACCGGCCGCATGTTTACCTGTGAGCATTATGATGTGGTACCCGATATGTTGGTGATTGGTAAGGGGCTTGGCGGCGGCATCTTTCCTCTGGCAGGCCTCCTGGCACGCGAGGGACTCAATCAGGCTATGCCAGAGAAGGCGCTGGGCCACTACACCCATGAAAAGAATCCAGTCGCTTGCGCTGCGGGGCTTGCTGCCATTGAGGTCATTGAGTCTGAGGGCTTACTGGAGCAAGCAACCGCCATGGGTGCGTATGCCAGACAGCGGATGGAGGCGATGGCAACTCGCCATGATCTTATTGGTGATATCCGAGGCCTTGGCTTACTCATGGGGATGGAATTACTCAAGGATCGCGCCAGCTGTCAGAGAGCGGTGGATGAGGCCGAACAGGTCATGTATGCCTGCTTGAGCCGAGGCCTCAACTTCAAGGTGACCATGGGGAATATCCTGACCCTGACACCCCCTATCACGATCACGCGCCAGGAAATGGAGGAAGCGATGGATCGGCTCGAAGAAGCTATCGCAGAGGTAAGTGGCGGCGTCCAGTCAGGGCGATAACTTCTGGGATGTGTTCAAGCTGCCTTGGTTTATTCTAAGCCCCATCGGCTTCCCCTTGGCGTTGCGCCCATCGGGTAAGTAGGCCATATTTGTCTCATGGAATCAGAAAGGGTTCAGAATCTGAGGCGCAGTTATACCCAGGGCAATCTGGAAGAGGATTCCATGCTGGCTCATCCGATGGACCAATTTGATCTTTGGTTCAAGCAGGCATGCGAGGCCTCCATTCTTGAGCCCAATGCCATGAGTCTTTCGACTGTGAGCGCTGGACGGGGCACGGGTTTGAGGACGGTTCTCCTCAAGGGTTATCAGGAAGAGGGGTTTGATTTTTACACCAATTTGCGCAGCCAGAAAGCCAGAGACATTCAGGATCATCCTGAAGTGAGCTTGTTGTTTCCGTGGATTGCCTTGGAAAGGCAAGTCATCGTTCAGGGTAGGGCATTGCTTCTTGATCGAGCTGAGGTGGATGCCTACTTCAAAACACGTCCCAGAGAGAGCCAGATTGGGGCCTGGGCGTCCAGACAGAGCGAGCAGATTCCTGATCGAGGGGCCTTGGAAAATGCTTTCCAGGCAGTGCGTGATCAATTTGAGGGCCAGGACATCCCAACGCCCTCTTTCTGGGGAGGCTTCAGGGTAAAGCCCTCAACGATTGAGTTTTGGCAAGGCCGCCCCGGTCGCCTTCATGACCGCATACGCTACCGGCTGGAACCATCTCAAGATCACTGGATTCGCGAACGGTTTTGTCCTTGAACGAAAATGCTTGGACCCGGGATTGGATCCCTCAAGCGGACCATTCAAGCATGCGCTCAATGGGCAAGCGGGCTCGCTGGATCAGCTCATCAGCCATGCTCACCTCGGGGTGTCTGCCTTGCATGCATGCGTGGAGTTTCTGCAGGGTATTCATTTTCATGTAGCGGCATTCGTTGCACGCACAGTGGTCGGTGGGAGCTGGGATGAATTTTTTGCCCGGGCACTCTTTCTCCAATCGATGAAGCATTCCCATTTCGGTGGCGATGATGAAGGAGTTGGCTGAATGGTTGCGGCAAAATGAGACCATCTTCTCAGTAGAGCATATTTCATCGGCCAATAATCGCACCGCCTGGGTGCATTCCGGATGCGCAACCAAGGGAGCTTCTGGATGTTTGGCTCTGATGGCCAGGATGCTGTCCGCCGTGAACTCGATGTGAGCGTAGCAATTTCCCTTCCACAATTCCATTGGCCGTTTGGTTTGCTCCATCACCCAGGCCCCCAGATTCTCGTCGGGAACAAAGAGCAAAGGTCGATCCGCTGGGGCTGATTCAACAATCCTGACCGCATTGCCGCTGGTGCAGATGACATCGCTTAGCGCTTTGACTGCTGCACTGCAGTTGATATAGGCGATCGTGTAGACACCGGGGTGGGCTTCTTGATAAGCTTTAAGCTCCTCGGCTGGACAGCTTTGTTCCAGCGAGCAGCCTGCATCTCGATCCGGTAGGAGAACCTGTTTCTCGGGATTAAGGATCTTGGCGGTTTCGGCCATGAAGTGCACCCCGCAAAAGACAATGACTTCAGCCGAGGTCTCAGCAGCTGCGCGAGCCAGCCCCAAGGAATCGCCAACATAGTCAGCCAGGTCCTGAATGGCTGGTATTTGATAATTGTGCGCAAGGATCACCGCATTGAGTTTTTCCTTGAGTTGAAGGATTTCTCTGGAAAGCGGATCAAGCGGACGGTCACAGGTGACAGTCCGGGCCTGGTTTTCGGTACCTTCTCTGAGTGAAATATGCACAGACGCCTCGTCCATTCGTGGATCATAAGTTTTTTGGCACAGCAGGGCAATCCACATTGTCTTCATGGTTTACCTTCAATCAACCAAGCCATGGTGAGCATAATGTGTTTTCCAAATCCGCCGCAGACAGCTAGTCTGACTTGTCGTCATGCACAAGCAGAAGGACCATTCTAGTGTGGCACTGACTCGCTTCAGCCATTGTGCCGGTTGAGCCGCGAAGTTGAGTCCGGAGGACCTCGCCCAGGTTCTGGGTGGATTGCCATCGATTGAGAATCCGAATGTGTTGGTAGGTAATCAGCATGCTGATGATGCTGCCGTTTATCAGCTTTCGGAGAATCTCGCTATCGTACAGACCGTCGATTTCTTCACGCCGGTGGTGGATGATCCGTACCAATTTGGAGCGATTGCAGCGGCTAATGCATTGAGTGATGTGTATGCCATGGGAGCTCATCCCATCATGGCTCTGAATATTGTAGCCTTCCCCAGGGATTCTGAAGATCTGCCCCTTAGCGTCCTCCGAGATATTTTGCGTGGTGGGAGTGACAAGGCTGCTGAAGCTGGCGTGGCGGTTGTGGGGGGACACAGCATTGATGATGCTGAACCCAAATATGGCATGTGCGTGACTGGCACCATTGAGCCTGGGCAACAGTGGACCAACCAGGGAGCCAAGGTGGGAGATTACCTGGTGCTTACCAAACCCCTAGGGGTGGGTATTATCACCACAGCCATGCGGCAGGGGCAATGTGCAGCACGCGTGGAACAATCAGCTATTCGTTGCATGGCTGAGTTGAATCGAACGGCGGCTGGTGTGGCCAAAACTGTGGGTATTCATGCCTGTACCGATGTCACTGGGTTTGGTTTGCTCGGTCACTTGAAAGAAATGCTCAGCGACGGACTGCGGGCTGACATCCAGATATCCAGCATTCCGTTGCTCGATGGGGTGATGGAACTGTTGGAGCAAGGTTATGTGCCTGGAGGAACCCGTCGCAACCATGCTGCGGTGGCTCCTTCGGTTACCTACGGATCTTCGGTGAGTCCGTTGCAGGAGTTGCTGCTTTGTGATGCTCAGACTTCAGGGGGTCTTTTGATGGCTGTGTCTCCAGAGCGCCTGGAGGATCTGATGAGTGGCTTGCAGCAGGCCGGGGTTCATGCCTCAAATATCGGCTGCTTCGCAGCCAGTGCAGAACCCATGATACAGGTGGTATCCTAGGCCAAGGCAACCTGCTTCGACCCATCCCATGATAACCAGATCAATAGGCACTCAGGTTTGCTTTTTCCCCAACACCCCATCACTTCAGGGCATCATGGCTCGTAGCGTTTGTTCCTTTTCAGGCCCCCAGTATCCACAATCCAGCTCGATGAAAACCGAAGTGTAGGGAAGGGTGAGATCTGTCTTGAGGATGAGCACCTTGAAGGATTCACCTGCTTCTCCCAGTTTCTCCATCAGAGTTGCGTGGGGTAGGTGTTGCGATGGGTGTTCGCTGAGTCGCTTTAGCAGAGCATCACGGATTGAGCCGATACCCGTGGCTTGGTCTTCGCCTAGATAGGAAAGCTCCGAGTCTAGATAAAAAATACCGCTGACATGTTCGACTTGTCCAAGCTCCATGCAGACCTGGTCGAGAACCTCTAAATGGCCAGAACCGGTTTCAATCATCTGGATGCCTGGGCTGGTCTGCAAAGGATAGGCCGAGTCGGCAACCATGATCCAGTTGCGATGTCCCATGAGGGACAACTGTTCGGATAATTGTTGTTGCCAGGTTACAGGCTGTGGCAATGAGCGGGATGACTGACATCCCATGCCAATGATAACCAAGCTCAAAAGATAAGCGCATTGTAGGGTCTTCAATCGTCGAAGTGATATAGAGCAAGGTAACGAGATCATGCTATCACCATACGGGTGATGGGAGTCTCAAGAAAGCAGGGAATCTCCACCTTGAAAGAAGACCGACATCAGCCTTGTCACCCGCATAAGTCTGGGTAGTCTATGAGTCCATGCCGCTCCTCCGCCAAATGCCTTCCCTGCATTGGCTACTGGCTTGCTCTGCTTTGGGCTGGCTGCCATGTGCTTTGATGCCTGCTGCCGAATTTGACCTGGCGCCCCACCATTTCACCTTGCCCGAAGGGTTCACCATTGAAAAGGTGGCAGCCACCCCTCTGGTCAACCGCCCGATCGTGGCCGATCTTGATGATCAGGGTTATCTGTATGTAGCTGATTCTTCGGGTTCCAATGACAAGGTGACAGAGCAGTTAAAAGAACGCCCACATCGTCTCGTGCGGCTGGGTGATTCTGACGGCGACGGGATCTATGATGAGCAGACAGTTTTCGCCGATGGACTCATGTTTCCAGAGGGGGTTCTCTGGCATCGTGGGGCTATTTATTGTTCAACCCCACCGGAAATCCTTCGCCTGGTCGATACCGATGCGGATGGGGTCGCTGACTTGCGAGAAGTCTGGATGGACGGCCAGACGCTTACCGGATGCGCCAATGACCTCCATGGTCCTTACCTAGGTAGAGATGGCTGGATCTATTGGGCCAAAGGCGCGTTTGCCGAACAGGAACATCGATTGTTTGATGGAAGTGTTGTGCGCGATCGCGCTGCCCACATTTTTCGCATGTTGCCTGATGGTCGTGAAAAGGACGTCCTGATAAGCGGGGGCATGGATAATCCGGTCGAAGTGGCCTTTAATGATGCTGGTGAGGCTTTTTTTACCACCACTTTTGTGTCACATCCTCGATCGGGTCAGAGAGACGGTCTGGTCCATGCCCTCTACCGAGGGGTCTATCCCAAGGAGCATGGGGTTTTGGATGGGCTTTCCCTTACCGGTCCCTATCTGGGAGCGATGACGCATCTAGGTCCAGCTGCCCCAAGTGGTTTGATGCACGCTGAGTCAGGGCTGCTGGATACCTCTTTTCGAGGTGATCTTTTCAGTACTCAATTCAACCTCAAGCGTATTCAACGCCACGAGTTGGTGGCTGAAAACGGCTCCTTTTCTACAATCGATTCTGATTTTCTCGTCTCCGATCATCACGACTTTCACCCTACTGACATCCTGGAGGATGGAGATGGCTCCTTATTGGTTCTGGATACGGGTGGATGGTACAAGCTTTGCTGCCCCACCTCGCAGCTTTACAAACCCGACATCCTGGGTGCCATCTACCGGGTGAGTTCAAAGGTTGGAGCCAAGCCAGCAGATCCATTCGGGAAGCAAATTGATTGGAAAGCCTTGCATGAGGTGACTCTTATTGACCGCCTCATTGACCCCAGAACGCACGTTAGCAGGCGGGCGATGGATGAGTTGATTCTCAGGGGGGATGGAGTCATTCCTTTCCTGGCAGACCGTCTGAGTCAGGATCGCGTCTCCCTTAGATTGCGGCAAAAAGTTGCCTGGACGCTCTGCCAGCTGCATTCACCTGATGCGATGACACCACTACTTGGCCTGCTGGAAAATCCGGAGGCCGAACTCGCTTGTGTGGCGTTACATGCCCTTGGTAGCCCTTCTTTCACGATGGAGACCATGCCACGGGGGCTGTTGGGGTTGCGCCATTTCTTCAGGGCTTCCATGGTTTTGTCAGGGTCCACTTTGCCGCCTTGTTCGCGGATCGCGTGGAAGATCGCATCCATATGTAGTAACTTGGAAAGTGCTAAGTATAACGGGCTTCGGCCTTTAGGAGTGGAATGAGTGCTTATTGAAAGGCAAATTTGCTGGCGTCGTTTAAATACGAATAGTCTCCTCTGGTAGCTTAAAAGGTGTATGGTCTTCGCAGGCTTGAAAATAATGATCAATATGCGAGCGCTCTCTCTTTAAAAACTGTTCGATTGCTGAAGCAAATTCCTGGTTTTCAATCCAATGAAGACTTCGCGTTTTGACAGGTCTGAAACCTCGCGCAATTTTATGTTCGCCTTGAGCACCTGGATCAAAGCGCTCAATACCCTGTGCAATGGCATCGTCAATCCATTGATG
>JALRAZ010000512.1 GCA_023257935.1 Verrucomicrobiota bacterium | reverse complement strand
ATGATCCATTAGTATTAGAAGTCGAGAAACACCTGGGGGATAACTGGGTGCGATGTGTCGCCATGGATTCAACCGATGGTCTTCAGCGCGGGGCCCCCGCTACGGCAACTGGCGCACCCCTTGATCCCGCTTTGATGCGCGCTCCAAGTGTGAGACCATGAGGCTATACCCTCCTCCTTGGGAGAGTCTTGCATGAAATCAGTCAGCGGCAGACGCAGGCCTGGCATACGCGGATCTGGCACCGAGGACCTTGGCAGTGAAGGTGCTTTAGGGTTGGCTACCAATACAATAAAGCATGCGATCGCTACGAATGAGGATGCGATTGTTTACAATGGCGGGGCTGGCATGGAAAAGCCCCTGATCCTTTGGCATGGCACTGCGGGCCAGGATTTCAAAACTGGGTTGGGCAGCCAACACCACGCAATGGCCTTGTCTAGAAAGGATGTAGATACGATCATTGGCCAACACGGGAGAGGCATAGATTTGTCCAGGTGATGGTTGGATTCGCTCCTCATAAACAAGTTGACCGCTTCGGCCCTCAACGCAGTAGGCAATCCCCAGATTTTCGTGGACGAAGTAAAGATATCCCTGGTGGAACAATGGAGTGGGCACATTGGTACCTTTATCCAGTCGCCAAAGCACATGGCTCTGGGTCACATCTCCCCGCCCCCCAGCCTTGATGGCGAGGCCCCCTCCTGACCGCCCTCCAATGGCGTAAACGACACCTTCATCAAAGAGCATTCCCGGACACATATACCAATTTATTTGGGTATCACATTCCCAGAGTATGTCACCGGTTTCCGGATTCAGGGCTATTACTTTGCGCAGCATGGCCAGGATGATTTCCACCGAGCCATCAGCCAGCGAGGCGATGATGGGCGTGTTCCAAGATTCCCGGATGCCTGGCCTTCGCCAGCGTTCCTTGCCGCTTGCCTTGTCCAGGGCAATCACAGACTCAGATTCGACACTGGCGTTGAGGATAACCAGATCACGGTAAAGGATGGGAGAGGTCGCAGAACCCCAGCCGTGCAGCTGGGTCCCGACACTGGCTTGCCAGCGTAATTTGCCTTCATGATCCAACGCGATCACACCGGATTTTCCGAAAAAAGCATACACCCCTGTTTCATCCACCACAGGGGACTGACTGGCATAACCATGATCCTCCCGAATAATTTCCTGTTCAGGTAAGAGCGCCTTGCTTGTGTAGCGCCATTGTTCGATGCCCTTTTCCAGATCCAGACAAATGACATGATGCTCCTGAGGGCTGGAAGTATTTGGCTCAATGGTGGATGCGGTCAGGAACACCTGACCATTCCAGTTCACTGGGCTGGAGGCACCTTTTCCAGGAAGTGCATGTTGCCATTGCAAGTTGGATTCATGGCCAAGCTCAAGGGGTAGCATGGCCGTGACATCCACTCCTGAACCATTGGGTCCCCGGAAGCGAGACCAGGAAGTGGGTTCGTCTCCTAGGCCCAAGTTGCCAAGAAGACCCAATGCGGCCATGGCAAGCCAGGTGCCGTGCTCGAAACTCATACTGGTGAATCTAGGGTCACTAGGGCGCTTTGCCAGCAGGAATTGTTGTCCTCTTGCAGGTCGTTTCAGGCAAGGAGAGGCTTGACGACATGGGCTTGGGCATCGATACCAGTCAGGCGCTGGTCCAGCCCTTGAAAGCGATAGGTCAGCTTCCGGTGGTCAACCCCTAAGCAATGAAGCATGGTGGCATTGAGGTCGCGGATGTGAAC
>JALRAZ010000490.1 GCA_023257935.1 Verrucomicrobiota bacterium | reverse complement strand
ACCCTTAGCCACCCCACCCTCGCTGACCACGCCAAAAGCAAGGCCGTGGAACTTTTCACTTCCCCCAAATAAATCCCCAGTCTGATTTTGCATCATGGTAGCGATGGTCGTGCGGCTCAGGATGCGATGTCCGTTGTATATGCCGCCATTGAGATACATCTGAAGAAAAATGGCATAATCTTTGGCGGTGCTGCTCAAACCTGCTCCACCTGAAAAGAAGGTCTTGGACCCCTTGATTGGATAATCGGGATCGTAAAACGTCACTGGATAGTGAGCCCATTGCCCCTCCTGAAGTGTCTGAACCTTGACCAGGCGATTAGCTTTGTGTTCTGGCTGATAGAACGCGGTATCTTCCATGCCTAGCGGTTCAAAAATTCTTTGCTCGAGAAAATCTGAAAAACTCATACCGCTGATGAGTTCAATGAAATACCCAAGCACATCAAGCCCCTCGCTGTAGGTAAACCGGTCCCCTGGGTGATGGTGTAGAGGTAATTGAGCGAGTTTGGTGACGCTTTGCTTGATAGTCACCGATTCGGTTGTAAAGAGATCGATTACCCCTGCACTGCTGTAAATCTCTTTGAACCGCGGATCCCCATCGATCACGCCATAACCTAGCCCGGAGGTATGGGTGAGCAAATGGCGGATCGTGATGGGTCGCTTGGCTGGTTCACTGGTCCACTGCCCTGAGGTTTCATCATAATCCTTAAGCACACCTACTTTTTCAAATTCCGGAATCCAACGGCTAATGGGATCATCTAATTGAAAATGACCTTCCTCCCAAAGCATCATGACCGCGGTGGAGGTAATTGCCTTGGTTTGGGAAGCGATGCGGAAAATGGAGTCTAGCTCCATAGGTTGTTGAGCTGTGCTGTCGGCCATCCCGTAGGCGCGATGCAGGACAATACGGCCATGACGGGCGACCAAGGCAACCGCACCTGGGATGGATGCTTTTTCAACCGCATCCTGAAGCATCTGATCGATTCGCTCAAGGCGCTCTGTCGCAATCCCTGCACTGGCAGGCCTCCCATTTTTGAGTCTGACAGACGCACCTTGAACACCGAGTTGAAGGATCAGTAACCAGCAAAAAAACCCTATCCAGCGGGCATGTGCCAAAGCAATTTTCACAGCCAAAGATTAGAGGTCTTTGCCGACTCCGTCAATTCACTCGATCGAGTGGCTAGTTTTACCGGTCGCTTGGCACAAGCCACAGAGGCATTGCCATACTTGCCTGGGAGTGTTAGTAATTGTTCTCCTAAGCGCTATTCACAACCCTAGGATTTTCATGTCAGCATCATCCATTCATTCCTTTCGCCGGACCGGCCGTATCGCCGCAACGTCACTTCTGATCCTGATCTCCGGTATGACCTGGCTTAATGAGTTGGCCGCTCAGCGACCCCAGCGCAGGCCTGATCCGGACCGCGGCAAAGCCATGGGGGAAAACAAGGCAACACCCGTTGATCGCATTAAAGTCCCCGAGGGTTTCAAGGTAGAACTCCTTTATTCTGTGCCCAATAGCGAGCAGGGCTCTTGGGTCTCCCTGGCTGCCGACGATCGAGGGCGTATTTACGCCTGTGATCAATACGGAGGCCTTTATAAATTCAACGCACCAGCGCCTGGGCAGACACTTTCAAGCAGCCAAATCGAATCGGTTCCAGTCGATATCCGAGCCATCAATGGCATGGTTTTCGCCGATGGGGCCCTTTGGGCTGGGGTGAATGATTACGAGCGTAAAATCCAAAGTGGCTTTTACCGCATCAGTGACAGTGATGGCGATCGTGAACTCGACGCGGTCGAGCTACTGCAACCTTTTAAATCCAGCGGGGATCATGGGGTTCACGCTGTGGTCCCCACACCTGATGGTCGCTATTTCTACCTGATCACCGGAAACAATGCGATGATCGAACCAGACTACAAAACGGGTTCCTCATCCAGCTCACAGGTTGCTAAGGTTTGGGGTGATGACCACCTGCTACCCAGTATGCCCGATGGTCGAGGCCACAACCGAGGGGTATTGGCTCCGGGCGGTGTCGTCTATCGCGTCAGTCGTGATGGGAAGGATTTCGAAATTTTTGCCTCTGGTTTCCGAAACATCTACGGCGGAGGATTGAACAAAGATGGGGAGCTATTCACATACGATGCCGACATGGAGTATGATTTCAACACACCATGGTATCGACCTACTCGAGTCAATCACGTGGTCAGCGGTGCTGAATACGGATGGAGGAATGGAGCCGGCAAGTATCCTGAATTCTACCCAGACAGTCTTCCATCAACCCTCAACATCGGCCCCGGGAGCCCTACCGGCGCACGATTTGGTTATGGGGCCCAGTTCCCCAGCAAATATCAAGATGCCTTTTATGTCCTGGATTGGAGTTGGGGCAAAATCTATGCAGTGCATCTTGAAGAGGATGGTGCCTCCTATAAGGCTACCAAAGAAGAATTCATTACCGGCGCCCCCCTTCCGGTGACAGACATCATCATCCACCCACAAGATCGGGCCATGTATTTTACCATTGGAGGCAGAAGGGTTCAGTCAGGGCTTTATCGTGTAACCTATGAAGGCACCGAAGACACTCGTCCAGTTACCGTCAAGGCCAAGCGCAGCCGCCAGCGTTCCATCCGAAAATCTCTTGAGGCGTTTCACGGAAAACAGGACCCCAAAGCCATCCGAACAGCATGGCGCTACTTGGATCATGACGATCGTTTCATTCAGTTTGCTGCTCGCGTGGCGTTGGAGCATCAACCTACTCAGAGTTGGCAACAAAAAGCTCTTACAGAGTCCAATGCATCGAGCCGTATTCAGGCCATCATGGCCCTGGCAAGGGTCTCAGGTGTGGGGCCTGGTCATCGCCCTGAAAATGGGCACGTCATCAACACGTCATTACGCGATGAGATGTTGCAGAGTCTTCTAGCTGTGAGTGCAAAGGATTTGTCTCCAGATGATCTTCGGGCTCTGGTAAGAACCCTGCAAATCATCATGGTGCGATTTGGCGACCCTTCTCCTGAAATCATCAATGCCTGCATAGAGAAATTAGACCCACTTTACCCAGCAAATAGCTTTGAGACGAACTGGCTACTTTCTGAAACCCTCGCACATCTTCAGGCGCCCAACACCGCAGCCAAAACGATGGCGCTGATCGAGTCAGCTGAAAGTCAGGAGCCCCAGATGCAATACGCCCGCAGCCTGCGTTTCCTTAAAACAGGCTGGACCGCTGATTTGCGCAAGCGACAACTCGATTGGTTCCTCAAGGCCGCCAATTACCGTGGTGGAGCCAGTTTTGAACGCTTCATCGACTTCATCAAACAAGATACACTCGCCAGTTTCACCAATGAGGAAACCCAATCCCTTGCTGAGCTGATTGCTCGTGAACCCGAACAGAAAAGTGTGATTGAAAACCTGGGCGCCATTTTTGCCGGGAGAGAACCCAAGGAATGGACTTTGGATGAACTCGGCCCTGCAGCCCGCACGGAAATGAAGAATAGAGATTTCGACACTGGCAAGCGCATGTTCACCGCCGCAGCCTGCCTGGCGTGCCACCGTTTCGGCAATGCAGGAGGCATGAACGGGCCTGACTTGACCGGTGCGGGTGGCCGCTTCAGCGCCTATGATTTAATCGACCATGTTCTCCACCCAAGCAAGGAGATCAGTGATCAATTCGCTCCAATCGTCGTTACCATGGAGGACGACGATACGGTCAGTGGCATTGTGGTAAACCTCAATGGCGATTCGGTCACACTAAACACCGATCTCACCAACCCGAACCAGCGAGTCAACGTCGACCGCCGAAAAGTCAAGAGCATCGAAGTGTCGAAAATTTCTCCGATGCCCGAAGGGCTTTTGGCCGCACTCAACAAATCGGAAATCCTCGACTTGGTGGCCTATGTCATCAGTGGTGGTCAACCGGACCACCCTGCCTTTCGATAAGGCAACGTCAACATTACCTTGAGCCATTGGAGTCTAAAACCTAGCCTTAGGCCAAACAGATGATGGCGCCTGCGATGCTGGCGCCCACCAATGCTCTCAAGAGCCAAAGGATCATGATTTATCTTTTTCCAGGACAAGGTTCCCAGTCAAAAGGCATGGGGGAGGGTCTTTTTGAGCGTTTTCCCCATATCACAGAGGAAGCAAGTGACATACTTGGCTACGATATACAGGCACTTTGTCTGGAGGATCCTGATGAAAAATTAGGCCAAAC
>JALRAZ010000219.1 GCA_023257935.1 Verrucomicrobiota bacterium | reverse complement strand
AGGGGCCTGTGACGCTGTCAGCACTCTTCAAAGTGCCACTGTATTCGATCACCACACTGCCATCAGTCAAAGCAACAGAACTGATCGCACCGTCGCCACCACCCGTATCGAGATCGGTTGGAGTACCGGTTCGTGAGCGGTAGGCTTTAAGGCCTCCAGCAGCGCTGTCGTTGATCAACACGCGCTGGCCGTTGACAATGCTAGACCACTCAAGGTTAGCACCACCGCCACCTTCATACCAGATGGCACGGATGGGGTAGACGCCAGCTTGAGCCACGGCAAATCCGAAGACTGTATCGGAGGCACCACGACCACCGTTGAAGACGCCCAAGGTGGCTCCACGATCATCACCAGCACCATGTGTTTCAGAAACCAGGAATCCATCATCCGAGTTGAAGATCATGGTGTAGTAACCAGCTTCGGGGAACTCGATGTAGGACAGGATTTCAGCAGCCATGTTATCAGTGCCACCTTCCAGACCTGGAATACCAGGAATGAAATCATCGGCACGGTCGGTTGTGCTACCATCTCCGCTGTCGCGGAAAACACCCTGAGGATTGCCATCTTGATCAAAGTTAATCACACCATCGATGTTGAAGATGATTCCGGGACGAGCACCATCTGTTGAAACGCTACCACCCGCGGGATCGGCGATGTTTTCCGCCCCACCAGCATGCAGACCAGCGAGCTGGGATTCTGCCTCATCGGTGTTGTTGCCACGACCCGCAGCAGTCTGGTAAATGCGGAACTCAAATCCGGCATCGCTTCCTGAACCGACAGGCGTGACGCCTTTGCTCAGGGTGGCGTAATCAGCCACTGTCCAAGACCATGAGACGCTACGATCAGCGCCACCAGCAGAGTAAGTCAAGGTTGCCGAAACTTCCTGGCCAGCTGCCCACATACCGCTGTTGGCGGCAGTGATGGTGGTCACGCCACCTGACTTGGATGCCTTGGCTCCGGAGTCAACCCCGTCAATTGCCAGGGTTACTGAACCTGCATTCACTGTGCCATCAGCATCTTCGATCACTGCAGAGATATCAGCCTGTGGGTTGATACCCGTCGCATCGGAAGATGGGCTGACGGAGGTGACCAAAGCGGGGACGCTTGGCTTGGTGGCAAAGGTCTTGAGACCTCCATTGGCTGTGTCGTTCAACAAGGCTTTGTTGGGCTCGATGGTGAACCATTCCAGGTTAGCGCCACCGCCACCTTCATACCAGAGGCTCTGCATGGCGTAGTCTCCGGCTGATTCAAAATAAACCGTGAATGGAGTGGTTGAAGCACCACGACCACCACTGAATTCGCCCAACTTGACAGCATCGGCTTTATCGTTGCCAGCCGTGGTTAAAAAGCCGTCATCTGAGTTGAACCCAAAGGTGTAAAAACCCGCATCGGGAATACGAACAACCGTTTCAATCATGGCTGTGATGTTGTCTGTGCCACCTTCCAGACCTGGGATACCAGGAATGAAATCATCCGGAACATCCTGGGAATCCCCATTACCTGAATCACGGAACTCACCCTGAGGGTTGCCGTCCTGGTCGAAATTGACGATTTCAACTGTCCAGGTGTAATCCTCAGAGCCCCAGTCATCAGCGATGTTTTCACTGTCATCGGCCAAGTGTGCCAACCGGGTTGCCGTGTTGTTGGCCAGGCCACCAGCAGACTGCTTGACATACATCAAGAAACCAGGGGTGGAGGTGTCGACGCCCTCAAGCGCCAGGCTCGAAGACACAGTAGCGTAGGTTGCGGCCGTAAATGAAGGCGATGCTGAGAGCACTTTGCCTGTTGAAGTATTGGCCGTGACTTCCACCACGTGTTGCGAGGCCGACTCAAAAATAGTCGGCGAAGTGTAGGACACAGTTGTGAACAACCCATCCTTGGAAACCTCCAAAGAAGCACTGACGTCGTTACCGTCTAACTTGACTGTGATACTGTCAGCCTGCACTTGGGCGCTACCCACATCTCTGAACGTGATGGAGAAGCTGTCAGCTGATGATTGCAACCCGGTGATAACGGGCTCATCAGCCAACTCGGTAACCAATTTGAGGTTATCCACGTGATGGGCTTCGTTAGCACCACCGGTGCGGCCCATCAAAATGATTTGGCCGGGACTTGGGAAAAACCCTGAGTCAAAATTTTCAACCAGTGACTGGTTCTTATATTTGACGTTCAAGAGACCCAGTTCGTTGACGCTGACCTCCAGTGGCACCCAACTCAGGATGGTGGGGTCACCGCGCTCGGCATCAGGCGCTGCGGCGCTGCCACCGATAGGTCCAGTCTGCAAACTTTGGATATCATCTGGCGAACCGTGGCGAACAGGCATGGCGAATCGACCGACCGTTTTATTGTCCACACGCACAATCACACCCTCAATGTCTGGGCCATCTGGCAAGGAGTTACCAGCCCAGGTGTCGAAACTGATGGCCACACCCGTGCGCGTGCCGGTTTCAGCTGCACCCGAGGTCGCAGCGTTGCTAGGATTGGCACTGCCACCATCTAAGTCGGCCAACATGGGATCACCCGTGACGCCGGGTCCTTCGACACGAGCGAAGTTAATGGAAATACCGTCAGCTGGACGGTCGGTAGTACCATTACCCATACGAAGGTCCATGGTCATGGTGAAAGCTTTCACAAACTCACCATTGTCGATGTCAGGCAATACAGCGATGGTGCTAGTGCTCCCGGTTGCTTCGGTGATTGAGAAGAAACCACCAGGATTACCCTCGGCACCCCAGTCGTCCCAGCCCTGACCACCCCAAACGAAGTCCTCCTGAGTGGAAGTGATGAATGGAAATTCTTCGAAAGGATCCGTTTCGAAGTCCCACGTTTTCTCTCCGGCGTTGGCTGAGAACGCAAGGGCAGTTCCCAGCAGCCCGGAAAGAACACTGAATCTATTTGTTCTTTGCATGCTATTGTTTATTAACGGTTTCTATGACCTCACGACTGAATGAATGGTACTTATTTCACGGCTTGCTTGTTAGATCGGTCAAAGAACCGATACTTTACTACCAGTGATGGCGCCCAAGCATTCATGCTCGTCACGATTCCGGCACGAACCTTGATAAGATTGGAGACCGGATTTGTTTGAATATTGCTTTTTTTGTCAAAATACAACTCAAATTTGTGATAAAATGGGTGTTTCGAGCAGTATTTTAATATAATTTCCTGCGAGTCATTGAGTTACCTATCCTCAAAGTCCCAATGGCTTTGGCCCTGTAAAAAGACTCATGCTTCCCTTAAGCAGCCGATCCCTGAATTAAGCCCTGTTCAGCATCTTTTTGGGATCGAACGAAGTCGAAAACATGGGAAACTTGATTTGTTTTGAGAGGCTCATGACCCATCAAACTGCTTATCAATCGAGTCTAAGAGTCGGTTGTCAGTGAGAGATGGTTGTCTTAAAGTGCCTAAGATGGTCGATGCGGCGTTCAAAGAATGGTCAAGTGTGGTGCAAGCACTGGGAGGTGGTCACCAAATTCTCATATTTCGAAAAGGGGGCCTGGATGAAGGGCCCCATGGATTTGAAGTCAGACATGACCGATTCTGGCTTTTTCCAACTCATTTTCATCAGCAATCCGAACTCATTGTGCATCAGAGTTTTAACAAATTTAACAATTGCGATCCAGCCGACTTAGAGGGCAAAACACCTCCGATAAAATGGCTGTGCCAAGTGACCGATCACCACGTTTTGATGCATCCAGGCCAGATCAAGGCCATTAGAGGTCAACACATCTGGAAGGAGGAAGTCCTACTGGAGCGTATGGCCTACGGATCCCAGAGAAAACTGCATGCGCTGATAGTTCGGGTCTATCAGCTGGACATAGCCTTTCAGCTTCCTATGAACGATGCCTACGCGGGATGCCGATCGTGGATTCAGTTAGAAGGAGCACCCAATGCCAAACCTGCCAAACCCGTCCTGAGTGAGGAAGCCTTTGAAGGCAGGAAACAGGCATTCATTGAGGCGCTAGCATGAAATCCCTCCCACCCATCATCCTCGCCTCTCAGTCCCCAAGAAGGCAGCAATTACTCCGACAAATAGTCCATCGCTTTTCGGTGCAGGCTTCCGAGGCAGAAGAAATAGCTCCCTCTTACCTGACTCCTCGTGAAATAGCCATGGCCAATGCATGGCTCAAAGCAAGGGCTGTGGCTCAGGAAAACCCCGATAGCCTGGTGCTTGGCAGCGACACAGTTGTGGCCCTCGGGAAGCGGGTTTTCGGTAAACCGGCTGACCTGGCCCAAGCCCAGCGATTCCTGGGCGCGCTCTCAGGTCAAGTGCATCACGTCATCACGGGGGTGGCTCTCATCCATGCCCACCAGCAGCGGTTTCAGTTGGAAGCCGAATGCACCGAAGTCACCTTTCAGGATTTAAGCCCTCGCATCATTCGCGATTACCTGACCAAGATCCAACCACTGGACAAAGCAGGTGGCTATGCCATCCAAGAACACGCAGACATGATTTTAGGAGCCATGCATGGATCTTTCACTAATGTCGTCGGCTTACCTGTGGAGCGACTCAAAAGCATGCTCAGGGCATGGTGATGAGCCTTTTTAGCATCCTTGAATAACTGATGGGACACTCATCTTGCCTCAGGCAGCTGCTTGAAACGCTCCCACGCTGCCTGCCAGGCTGGTGTGGGTTGAGGCAGAAACCTCTCCAATGGAAAGGAACGCGAAATAATGCCTCTGGCTTCTGCAAGCGAGCTGACATGGCCCAGGGCCATGGCTTGAATCATCAGGTTACCCGCTGCAGTCGCTTCCACAGGACCCGCAATGACCTCTCGGTTTAAAGCATTCGCCGTCCACTGGTTCAGCAATCGGTTCTGACTGCCACCGCCGACGATGTGCAGGATTTGGGTTGGATGCCCAGCTATGGTTTCAATGTCACAGAGGCTACGTCGATAAAGCAGGGCCAGACTCTCAAGGATGCATCGCACTGTGGCAGCCCGGTCAGCAGGTGGTTCTTGGCCCGTTTCCTGACAATAGGCCTCGATTCGGCGGGGCATGTCTCCCGGAGCAAGAAACCTGGGATCAGCTGGTTGGATCAACGATTGAAAGGGGCTAGCTCCATCTGCCATGTCCATCAGCTCATCGTAACTGAGACTGATTCCTTCGGCTTCCCAGGCACGGCGACACTCCTGTAGCAACCACATGCCACTGATATTTTTGAGCAAACGGATGGAATGCCCATGGCCGACCTCGTTGGTGTAGTTCAATTCGCGACAGGTTTCACTGAGAATGGGTGTATCCCATTCAACCCCCATCAGAGACCAAGTGCCTGAGCTTAGATAGGCCCACCCATTCCCTGTGGCGGGTACGGCCGCTACCGCAGCGCCCGTATCATGTGAACAGCTTGCCACCACTTTCATGGGCTGCAGCCCAGTCTGATCCATCAAGCTGGAGGAGAGTGACCCAATGACTGTCCCTGAGGGAACCAGGGGCGCCAACTGCTCCTCGCGCAGGCCAGCAGCCTTCACCAGCGGCTTGGACCATTCACGCAAGAGGGGATTGTAGAGCTGAAAGGTGCTAGCCATGGAAACTTCACTGACGGGCCGACCACCTAGCCAGTGGTTGAAATAATCGCCGATGCCAAGCAAGCAGGCAGCTTTGCTGAGGCGCTCAGGGCTTTCAGCACCCAGTTGAAAAAGGGCATTGAGCGGCATGAACTGGATACCAGACTCGCTGAATATGGTTTCCCAAGAAAGTCGCTCTAGGATTTGCTTCACACCCTTTTCGGTTCTTGGGTCTCGGTAATGAAAGGTTGGTTCGATGGGATTGTGGGTGGCATCAAGCAGCACATAATCCACCCCCCAGGAATCACAGCTGATGCTTTGGTAGGTATGCCCACCTTGTGCAGCCTTGACCAGGCCGGCTTCAAGATGGGCCCTTAGGCTGGCCATGTTCCAGCGAAGGGAAGTTCCAAGCTGGATGGGTGTATTGGCGAACCTGTGAATTTCCTCGAGCCTCAGAATCCCATCGACAAGGTGGCCAGCCATCAGGCGACCACTTTCAGCGCCCAGGTCACAAGCAAGGTAATGGTGCTCACTCATCGCTTGATTATGATAGGTTCAGGATTGCAGCGCCATTGGGTGTAGTCCATTCCTGTGACCACACGAACAGCGATGGCTGCTCATCCAGCATGCTTGGAGGGTTGTGATGCACCGCCAGAGCAGCAGCAAGAGTTGGTATGAGATTAAGGGTCATCATGATAAGAAAAATGAACTGGCCTCGGATGAGTTTCAAGAATCCTTAAGCCATCACAAGCTAGCGACTATCTTTCAATCTTCAGGGTGAAACCGGTAAATTTGATGGGTCCAACAATAGTGGAAAGAAACGACCAGCCAGCTTCTCTCCCTTGGGCACAACCGGAACCCCGGCCATCAGGGGTTCATCGGTGTCACTCAAAGTACCATCTTTGAAGGCATTGAGAACGAGAGCTCGCCGGGGCCGATCCGAACGGTTTTCTCGAGATCCATGTACCATAAGCGGGTGATGAAAGGCAGCATGACCCTTCTTGAGACAAACAGGCACAGGATTTTGGAGGGCCTCCCACTGGTGGGGGGTGAGCACTTGCTCGATGGCATCCATATCCCCAGCCAACCCTGTGATGGGAAGGAGGTCCCACTGGTGACTGCCCGGGACATAAAACATGCAGCCATTGCTTTGATCTGTGTCATCCAATCCGATCCAACAGGTGAGGTGTTGCATCGGACGGGTGCGCGTCCAGTAGGAATAATCCTGATGCCACGCCACCACGCCCCCGTGGTGGGCCGGTTTGCAGAAAAGTTGATCATGCCAGAAACGAACGGCACCCCCAAGCAACTGAGAGGCGGGAAGGGTAAAAGCAGGATTCCACAAGGCATCATGAAAACCCGGACGCATTCGCCAGCTGCCCAGCGCATGGAACAACACCCGATCGGGCTCACTCGCCTCATTGGTGTGATATTCATACCACAGCTCACGGCCAGCATGATCAGGCTGGAAAAAAGCTTCCAGCTCACCTCGCAGCAAATCAACCTGGGCATCACTCAAGAGCTTGATGCCACTGACAAAACCCTGATCGTGGTAGTGGGCGACTTGTTCGGCAGATAACGCATACTGAGACCACTTGCCCGCCTCATCAGGGTAGGCAAAATCGGACCCAACAGGGTGATGGCATGCCGAGAGATCCTGATTATTCATCAGGCAATCCTAGCGCAACCGCTGCAGCCAGGTCGATGCCGTATCCTGACAGATCATTGATTGCCTCTGAGGCAGGAGTCTTTTTCAATAGGCACACAGGACGAGCTCATTCACTTCCTGGAGGGTCATTTTAATCGGATGTCCATCCATGCTGCTGGATGCCAGAGCCTTTTCAGCGAGCAAAGCACATTCGTTTCGCAAGAGACCATGAGCACGTAGTGGAGGCAGGGTAAAGGAATCAATCCACTCGTGAAGCCAGCCTAGAGCCTCAGCAATGGAAGCCTGCCGATGCCCCAAAATCATGCAGGCCAAAGATTGTAACTTATCCAGGCAAGCAGAGGATGATGGTTGTTCAAGCAATGCACCATGCAGCTGCTTGAGCGAATGGGGCAAGAGCACAGCACAGATAGCACCATGCGGGGCCGATGGCTGCATCCCGCCCAGAGGCCCAGCAATCCCATGAACCGCTCCCAGACCTGCATTGGCCAAGGCCATGCCTCCGAGCAGACTACCCATGGCCATGTCGGTGCGTGCCTGCCGGTGATCCGGGCAACGGACTGCTGTCTCGAGTGATCGTAATATGAGTGGGATGCCCTGACGGGCAAGGCCATCGGTAATCGGGTTGGCCCGAGAGGATAGAAAGGGCTCGATTAGCTGGGTGAGCGCATCCAGCCCGGTTGCGGCCGTCATCGAAGCTGGCAGGGTACAGGTCAGAGCAGGATCTACCAAGGCCACTTCAGGTAACATGGATGCATGCCTGAGACTGACCTTGACGCGGTGTTCGCGAGAAACCAATACGGCATTACGCGTCACTTCCGAACCTGTTCCAGCGGTCGTGGGGATGGCCACCACAGGTAAACTCGATGCGGGGAAAGCAAAGCCATGACCGATGACTTCCAGATAGTCCATCAACGACCCTGGCTGCGGGGCCATGATGGCCAGAGCCTTGGCCGCATCCAGCACACTACCGCCTCCCATGCCCAGGACCCAGTCCATGCCTTCGGCCATGCAAGTCAGACCTTCCTCAATCAGTTGGGTATCTGGTTCATGGGGAATCTGAAAGAGGGTCGCTCGCTTGCCGTGAGATTGGAGCACTTCAAGGCAAGGCTCCACCCGCTTGGAATGCTTGCCGCAGACCACCAAGACCTTTTCCCCCAGACCCGCTAAATGGTGATGGAATTGGCCTAAGGAGCCCCATCCGAAACGAACCGAAGCGGCTGAGGCAAATTCAAAAGTGGACCCCATGAGGACTCCAAACACCCTTAACAGGGGCGGTAGTGAATACTGTGGCGAGGTGAGGCCATCATCGGCTCGACCTTCTCCCGCCAAGCCAGATAGTGGGCCGTTTCCTTGTGGCGCCTCGGGGCATCGCCATCTCGATAGACTTCTATCAGCACAAAGCGAGTTGGATCACCCTCTTGCTCCATCAGATCAAAGGAAACAATTCCAGGCTCCAGCCTGCTATGAGCGGCATTTTCAAGGGAGGCTTGTCGAAAGGCTTCTATTGAAGCTTCCTTGACGTGAATCATGACATGCGTGTGAAGCATGACACCAAGTTAGGTTCATGAGGGGTTTGGGCTCAACCTTGTTTTGATCACTCCCACCCTCAGGCCACTATTTGATTTTCCCCTGTGCATACCTCCTCTATGATGAGAAGAAGCTTATGAGCCAAGAAGGACAACTCCATCGACAAGGTATCGCCGCATCAGGTGGTGTCTGTCGAGGTCGCGTACACCTGCTGGACAAGAAGCACATCCATGTCCCTCATGGCAAGATTGAGGCGACGCAAGTTGAAGGTGAGCTCGCAAGATTTGACTCAGCCCTGGTGGCCACCAGAGGAGAACTCACTTCCATGCACCAAAACCTGCGTGAAAGCATTGGGAGCCAACATGCCGCCATTTTCGAAGCTCACTTGCTCGTATTAGAGGATCTTGCGCTGATCAAGGAGACGCGAGAAATGGTTCGCGATGATGGATGCAATGTGGAGCATGCCTATTGGAGTATTTCAGAGAAATATGCGCGTGCCTTCGATGCCATGGAAGACGCATACCTGCGCGAACGCGCCGGTGACCTGCGGGATGTCTCGCAAAGGGTACTTTCACATCTCATGGGTCATGCTCAGGCATCCAGACCCTACAAGCTGAACGCACCCAGTATCGTGGTGGGGCACGATCTGACCCCAAGTATGACGGCCATGCTGGACCGAAATATGGTTCTAGGTTTTGCCACGGACCTTGGGAGTCAGACTTCCCATACAGCTATCCTGGCGCGTGCGCTGCGTATTCCTGCTGTGGTTGGCTTGCACAATATCAGTCAGCAACTCAAGGAGGATGATTTCATCCTCCTTGACGGTCACAATGGCCTGATCATCCAAAATCCTTCAGATCAGGTGTTGTTTGAATACGGACAATTCATCAGGAGGCATGAGGATCAGGAAGCTCGGCTAGAAAAGGTCAGAGACCTACCAGCCATCACCCTGGATAATCACCCAATCAGCCTCAAGGCCAATCTGGACCAACCCGAAGATGCCTCGGAGATTGTGAAACAAGGCGCTGATGGGGTGGGCCTGTTTCGCTCCGAATACCTTTTCCTCAATCAGACCCAATGGCCCAGTGAACAGGCTCAGACCGAGGCCTATGAAGCAGTTGCCAAAGGTGCAGGAAGGCATTCTGTTACCATTCGATCTCTTGATCTGGGGGCTGACAAACTCAGTGATCTCATCGACTCAGGCGCCGAATCCAATCCGGCGCTGGGGTTTCGAGCCATCCGCATCAGCCTGGCCAGGAAGGACCTGTTTAAGACCCAGCTCCGAGCCGTCCTCAGGGCAAGCAGCCAGGGCAACCTCCGGCTCATGCTCCCGATGATAACAAGCCTGGAAGAGTGTGATCAGAGCCTCGCACTGCTTGACCAATGTCGGCTGGAACTGGAAGAAGAGGGCGTTGCCTTTGACTCCAGCATGCCTGTCGGTGTCATGATCGAAACACCCGCCGCAATCATGATCATGGAGGATCTGATCAGCAGGGTCGATTTTTTCAGCATCGGAACCAATGACTTGATCCAGTATGCGCTGGCAGTCGATCGCACCAATGATTTAATCGCTGGCCTCTACAAGCCAAGCCATCCGGCGATTGTTCGGTCCATTGCCCGAGTCACTCAGGTCGCCCACCAAAACGGAATCAAAGTTGGGGTATGCGGTGAGATGGCAGGTGACCCCACCATGGTCCCCCTATTGCTTGGCCTGGGTGTGGATGAGCTGAGTGTGGCCCCACCTCTTATCGCACGGGTGAAGTATATTATTCGTCGACTCAAATTGGACGAAGCGACCACCTTTGCCAATCGGGCTCTTAAGATGCATACCTCGGA
>JALRAZ010000462.1 GCA_023257935.1 Verrucomicrobiota bacterium | reverse complement strand
ATCCGGTTTGACTGCCTCCCACCATAATCGAAAGACGTGCCTCCCTGGCCCCAATGTCTCCACCAGATACCGGAGCGTCCAGCGCCTCCAGCCCCTTGGTCGAGGCTTCCTGGGAAATTCGAGCCGCCAGCTGCGGGCAGGAGGTCGTCATGTCGATCAGTAGACTTCCGGAACGCGCCTTGGCGAGGATGCCATCTTCTCCCAAGTAGACCGACTCGACATCATGGGGAAACCCCACAATGGTGATGATCACATCTGAAGTGACAGCCACATCGCCGGGAGAGTCCTTCCATTGAGCTCCTTGGTCAAGTAGCTCAGCAGCCTTCGAGGGCGTACGGTTATAAACATTGACTGGGTAGCCGGCTTTCAAAAGATGACCGGCCATGCTTCTTCCCATGACCCCAATGCCGATAAAACCAACTGTTACTTTCTCATCCATGACTTGATCTATTGTTAAATGCTGACGCCAACCTAAGAGGATCACTCATTCAGCAAGACATTTGAGCGCATCACGCACTTCAGCTGCTCGCTCGTAGTCTTCCTTGGCGACCGCCTCATCGAGTTCCTGCTCCAATTTTTCGCGCTCAGTCATGGGTCGTGAACCCTTGACCTCATCAAGCCACTGACGCAGGGCCTGCAATTCACCATTCTGGTCGACTGATTCAGCATTGCCATCTTCGGTCAAGTAAGTCACCAAAGCATCGATTCCCTCTTTCACATCGTCAATGGCCTGAGAATAATCTTTTTCCTGAAGCGAAAGAGCCGACACAGCACGTGTTCGCATCAGCAGCAACTGAGGTGTCAGCTGTCGCAAGGTCCATGCCATCTGATCCCCAGGGCCATATTGCTCCACCAGCTCAATGGCATCCAGGTTGCGGTCGGCATCCTGGATGACGTTTTCAAAATCCTCTAGCTGAAAAAAACAGATGTAACGGTGATGGAATTGGATAGCCTCTTGTTGAAGAGCCAGACATTCTTCGCTGGTGAGAGAAAAACCTTCATCATCACCATCATGTTCAGCCAGATAATCTTCCAAAGATTGAACATGATAATCCAGCAAGCTATCGGAATCTTTAGGACGCAAGCCGTCGGGTCGACCGGAGGTGTACATTTGTAGGATACCCAGATCAATACGCATCTGAATCAATTCCCTACCATCATCTCCCTTAACCTTTCGAACCATCGCCTTGCCGGGCTCATAGGGCCAGCCATCAAGCACATGCGATATGTCCAATTGCTTCATAGAAATATTTTGACACGATAGACAATCTCAAGTCAATGAACCCTTGGTCACAAGAACCCACCCCCATGGTTCATCTCTCCCGATGCCATAGACTGGCCGCACCGAGCATGCCTGCCTGATTTCCAAGTCGAGCAGCAACCACTTCAATGGCCGAGGCTTCCACTAGGACAGCCCGAGTGATGGCCTGCCTCATGCTTTGCGCATAGAGCTCGAAGTGGTGGTCCATCAGCCCCCCTCCAAGGATGATGCATTCAGGGTGGTAGGCATGCACAGCTATCCAGGCAGCAACGCTCACCCCACTCAGAGCATCCTGCACCAATGCTTTAGCGGCCTCATGCCCCTGGTCTGCTGCCTCGAAGACGGCCTGGGCATCCATGAATCCAATGGGCTTGGCGCGTTTGGCGATACCGCCACCCGAGGCCAAGGATTCAAGCGAGCCCTCGACGCCGGAATAATCTGCATCCATACCTGGCTGCACCGGGATCAACCCAATTTCAGGATGCTCACCTCGAGCCCCGCGAAGCAGGCGTCCTTGGCACAGCAGGGCCCCGCCAACCCCCGTACCAAATGTGAGCATCATGACAGGATCTCGCCTCTGACCAGCACCCACCCAGCATTCACCCAACAAGGCAGCATCCGCATCATTTTCAAGCCTGACTGGCATCCCAGTGGCATCAGCTACCGCATCGGTCAGGGACCCTGTCTCCCAACCGGGAAGTGTGTAGGGATTGCGAACCAAACCTTTCTCCAAATCCAGCGGCCCCGGGCAACCCATGCCTATGCCAACCAAGTGCTCCTTGCTCAGGCCAGCGGATTGAAGCAAGCCATGCATGCCATCTGCCATACGCCTGGCAGCATCAGGGATTCCCTTGGAGGATTGGGTTTCAAAATTCAGGTAATCCAGCAAGACACCCTCTGAGGAAACCAACCCCATGGCTGTTTTGGTACCGCCAACATCGATACCCACTGAAAAGCCATCACGTGATTTCATGAACGATGTGTGAGTGATGATCCTGATCCATTCAGTACAGCAGCACCTTGGCGCGACGTGAGCCAAAAGCCTTCAAATCCGCTTCCCAACTGTCGATCACAGCATCCATGGGTAGGCCCTGTTCGATCCCATCTCGCGTTGGAACATGACGCAGCAAGCGGTTCAAACCCTTGGTTTCCCATTGATCCGGGTAAAGCTGTCGCAAAGTCAGAGCCAGTTGCACGCCCAGACGGACCGGTTGGACCTCATCGCGGTCTGTGATCGAAATGTAAACTCCCTGACAAGGTGTCTCCTTGAAAATACTGGCAGTGGGCGTGAAGACGATGGGTGTGAAGGCGACTCCGGGTATTTTCAGAGCATTCAATGCGGCCGCGAGATCCCGATCGTGGATGTAGGGAGCCCCAATGATCTCAAAGGGCGTATCAGTCCCCCGCCCCACCGATAGGTTGGTGGTTTCCAGAATACCCACACCAGGGTAGAGCAGCGCTTGTTTGGGATTGCGCATGTTGGGGGATGGAGGTGTCCATGGCAACCCGGTTGATTCAAATGAATCCTCGCGTCGCCAATGGCGCAGAGGGATGATACGCAGGTCAAGATCCAGTTTTTTCTCTACCATGAAAAGTAGTGCCAGCTCACCCACCGTCATGCCATGGCGGATAGGGATATCATGGAACCCGACAAAATCACGCTCTCCGATCAGAACCGGACCGGCGACTTGGCTCCCTCCTATGGGATTGATGCGATCCAGGACGATGAAGGCTATGCCGGCTTTGGCTGCCGCTTCCATGGCCAATCCCATGGTTGAAATATAGGTGTAGTAGCGGGAGCCAATATCCTGAATATCGAAAACCAGAGCATCGAGGCCCTCCAATTGTTCAGGCAGAGGTTGCCTGTGTTCACCATAAAGGCTGTGAATCGGGAGATGGGTCCTGGCGTCCACCCCGTCAGCCACTTTCTCATCCAATTCCCCCCGGATGCCATGCTCTGGGCTAAAAAGCGAAATCAAGTTCACCCGATCGCTGTGGTGGATCAGGTCGATGGTGGTCTCTCGTTGTCGGGTTTGGCCGGTATGATTGGTAATGAGCCCTACCTTCATCCCTCGTAATCGGGCCCAGCCCTCGTGAGCTGCTTGATCCACTCCATTGAATACAGGGTGATCATTGCCCTCATCCCCGTATTGCGGGATAGACTCCGCAGCAATCGTAGCCAGTGTCCTCCTGAGGGCCACGACCGATCCATCCTCAGTCGGATGATTACGATTGGAGAGAAAAATCAGAAATGTATGAGTCTGGGGCACCAACCAGATAGAGGTTCCCGTCCATCCTGTATGCCCATAGGAACCCACGGGAAAATGATACCCTCTGGGGCTGGAATAGGCCGTGTCGACATCCCACCCTAAGGC
>JALRAZ010000423.1 GCA_023257935.1 Verrucomicrobiota bacterium | reverse complement strand
CAATCACTCAGGCAGGTTCTGGCAAAGCATTATGATGCCCAGTTTGCCAGTTCAGGTGCCGAGGCCCTCACCTTATTTCGAAACAATGGACCTTTTGCCGTGGTGATCTCGGACTTTGCCATGACCGAGATGGATGGCGTCCAACTCCTTCTAAAAGTCCGAGAACTGGATAGCGACGTTGTGACCATGCTCTTTACGGGAGCTGCAACCTTCGATGACGTCTCAGAGGCCGTCCGGCTTGGGCACATTTTTCGATTGATCGGCAAACCCTGTGGGTCGAACCAATTGCTCAAAAATATCGAAGATGGGCTTCGTCAGCATGCACGGATCCATGCAGAAAAAGCCATGCTTGAGGAGACCCTCAATGGAACCATCTCCATCTTGACCACCATCCTCTCTGCCACGGGCCCCCTTTTTTTTGGCCGGGCCCAACGAGTCAAAAAGCTGGCCTTCAAGCTAGCAGAACATCTGCAGATTGAAGATACATGGACCGTGGAAATCGCCTCCACCTTCGCTTTCCTAGGTTACCTCAAACTCCCACTCTCCATGCAAGAGCGGGTTTATCACAAGCAAATCGTACCGGATCGAGTGCTTCACCTAATCGAAGGGTTTCCAAGCTTTACCAGTGATTTACTCGGGCAAATCCCACGACTGGAAAAAATTGCCGAAATCATCAGGATCATTCCCCTGGATTATACCCAAACATGGGACAAGCCGCCTTCAACCCGACGATTGGCATCCGTCATTCGGCTTGCCCGAGACTACGAAGAGTTGACCGGTGGCGATCATGGGCCCAAGGCCATTTATGGGATCCTTTCCGAAAAAAAGAATGGCTACCTACCGGGGGGACTGGAAGCTCTGCGGGAGTTGATAGACCTCAACACCGAGCTCCCACCTGAAAAGGAAATCTATCTCTCTCAACTCAGACCAGGCATGACCCTTTCCAATGATCTCAGGATGGATGATGACATGCTTATCCTCGCCAAGGGAACAGAGGTCAACAAAATCATTGTGGAACTCTTGGATAATTATCGTAGGACCTACACCAGCGAGTCCTTGCCTCGCTTCGTTCGAGTCATAGAGGATGGAAAGCTTAATTTTTGAGACTCCTGAATGCTCTGACTATTTATCTAAAATAGGAACCATGCCATGGACGTGGTTGGCCATCACACAGCAGCGATATGACCCCTTAGCCAAAATGGGGGATCGACGATTCGATTGCAGGGGGCCAACATGGACCGATGGTGTGATCGGGTCACCTAAAGGATCCGCCTAAGATTGCAGCCACGGAAGTCTAGGGACTTTAAATTCCCTCATCAAACACGAGGTATCGAATGTGAACACTATTTTTCCAATCCAGTGCCAGCCATGGAAACCCATGAAAAAAAGAACGAGATCTTGGTTTCGAAGCATTGCTGCCATCATGAAAAACTCAATTAGGACAGTTGGGCCTTATTCTCCTTCTCTCATCGGTTGTTGGGTTGGGTTGCTCGCATGTCAGGCTACCCGTGCAGATTCACCCCTTAGATTGGATGAGCTATTTCCGGGTGATCGATTGGTCGATATTCAAATCAGCCTATCACCTTCCGATTGGGATACGCTACGACATCAGAGTCGCGGTTTTATGGAGGCCCTCAGTCCTCAGCGACGCACCTCACCCCCGCCCACTCCTTACGAGTATGTCCCTGCACAGGTGAGCATTGATGGGGTTACTTTTCAAAAAGTGGGCTTACGCAAAAAGGGCTTCTTGGGATCACAGGATACCACCAGACCCTCTCTAAAAATCAAGCTTGACCTCTTCGAAGATGGGCAAGACATCGATGGACTCAAGACCCTCACGCTCAATAACAATAAGCAGGATGTCACCCTGATGAATCAGTATCTCGGTTACCGGATGTTTGATCAGGCCCAGTCCCCCGGATCTCGTTGTGGATACGCCAAGGTAACAGTCAATGGAACCAACCTTGGAGTGTATGCTCACGTGGAATCGGTGAAACGACCCCTTCTGAAAAGGGAATTTGGCGATGACAGTGGGAGTCTTTATGAGGGGACGGTGGTTGATTTTTTCAAAGGATGGGAGCAGAGCTTTGAACTCAAAACGGGGGATGCAGAAGCAAGTCAGCCCCTGATTGATCGCCTCACTGAAATCCTCTCAGGATCGTCCTCAAAGCCTCTGGTGGAAGGGCCCATGAAAGGAAAAGCATGGGTACCGACCCATGGATCCCTGGACAATCAGTGGTTTTTGCCGAACTTCGATGACAGTCGCTGGCAGGAGGGCGAAGGGGCTTTAGGTTATGAGTCAGAAAAAGGGTTTGAATCGATGATTCATCCAAATTGGGTTTTCAAGAGTTCCCTTCACGGTCGTGCCTCAAGCGCCTACCTGCGTTACCGGTTTGACATTCAGGATCTTTCCCAATGGACAAGAGGCCGCTTGCTCCTTCGTATGCGGTGTGATGATGGTTTCATCGCCTATCTCAATGGGAAGGAAGTGGCACGACTTCACGCTCCGGAAACAGTCAAATGGAATGCAGTTGCCACCGAAAGTCGGCCCGATACCAGCAACGCTGCCTACACGGATTTTGATATCACCTCTCACCGTGATGCCCTGAAACACGGTGACAACGTCCTTGCCATCCATGGGCTTAATATTTCTAAGGAAAGCAGCGACATGTTGATGGAAGCCTCCCTTGCTTGGTCAGATTTCGATTTAGAAAAAGCTCTGTGGCAGGTCGTAGACGAACAGGCCTTCTACCGATTTTGGGCCCTGGAGGGGCTCTTGAGCTTCTGGGACGGTTATTCCGGCAATCGAAATAATTTCTTTTTCTACTGCCATCCGCAAACCCAGAAATTGCATTTCATGCCCTGGGGCACCGATTGTATATTT
>JALRAZ010000325.1 GCA_023257935.1 Verrucomicrobiota bacterium | reverse complement strand
TGAGTCGGCCTTCCAGGTTGCTGATGAGGCCATGATTGATCAGCGTGGCTTCACTGGGTAGTTCCCAGTCGCCGCCAGCGACTTCGATGGTGCCTCGTTCCTGATTGATCAGGGTGGCTCCGCTGCCCAGAGTCAAAGAGGCAGGTGAGGTGTTGATCTGATTGTCATTCTCCAGCCGCCCTGATCTCACTGCCACAGGCCCATTGATCTCTCCGTCGTTTTGAGCGATTCCCTTATTGTCAAGGCCGGTGATCAAGCCCTCGGAATAAAATTCGCCTTCTGGTCCGACAGTGACCTGAGAGGTTGATCCTGCGATAGTCAATTCAACCTTCCCGGCTTCCACAATCAGAGGGGCTTCACTGAAGAGGTCTATTTCAAGGCTTCCCTGACCCTTTTTCAGGATGCGTCCGGTTCCTTGGATGTCGCCGCCGGTGAGGGTGTAGTCTTTGGTATTGTTTTCAAAGGTGACCCCAGCCTGGTCAGGTGATTGCCCGGGGATCACGCTCTGAACCACATAAATATTCGAAGCACGTTGGCCCTCATCATTGAAGACCACAAAGTCGCCTGAGGCGAAACGCATGGCTTGGCCTTCAGCATTGACCCAGTTGGCTGTCGTTTGATCCCAGTCTCCGTTGGTAGATCCTGTCCAGGTCAGCAGCCCGGCTGCCCCCGTTCCTGTGATGGTGACATCAAGGGTTCCGGCGGCTGTGTTGTTGACGATGAATCCCGCCAGATCATCTGGCAGCTCCACCGCAAAATTCGGGTTAGCCGACTCATAGCCAATCAGTGGAATCTGCAGGGGGAAGCTTGATCCGAGATTGTTGATGGAAGCCAGGCGGATGGTGTTGGCTGCACCGCCGCTGAGTAAATCAACCACATGCACGACGGGTTCGGACTGTTTGGCATCGACATGAAGGATCAGAGCAGAGTCGTTCATGTCCAAGGTGCGTAATTTGAGTTCAGAGCTCGCCAGCTGTGTTGCCACTTCGATCAAAGCCCCATTGCGAAGGGTGATACGATTGTCCTCGGTTAAATCACTACCTATGCGAATGCTCCCAGCCTTGATGGATCCTCCATCCATGTTGATTTGACCAAAGCCTTGGGCAGCATAACCACCGGTTCCTTCAGGACCATCTCCTGAGGCATAACCAAGCTCGATGAAGTCTTTGACAATGAGCTCTCCCGTGCCTCCCACATCTATGTAACCCTGACACATGCTATCACCGATGAATTGCTGATAGCCCGCTCGAATGGTGTTGGCCTCGATGATGCCTCCGTCCATCAGGAGCCTTCCTCGGATGGAGGCATTGGCATTGGCTGACTGGTCGGGGCGATTGACAGCTAGCAGGATGTCTTCAACCAGCATGTCGACCTGTCCGCCTCTCAAGTCCAGACGCCCCCGGTTGCTACTGCCAATCCCACCCTCGTCGTTGGCATCCACGCCAAGAGCCAACAGGCTCATCGGACTGACGCCATCATGATTTCTGAAAATAACGACTGGTGACTCATCCTCTCCAAGGAAAAGTGGGTTGAAAGCGATGACATTTCGGTCGCTTCCTGTCCTTCCCATAGCGGAACCAAAACTGTCGGCATAGAATTCGTTATGCTGACCGAGGTAGGCCTCGAATCCCTGCCCGTTATTGAAAGGGGCATTTTTGAAAAACTGGATGGCGGTGTTGTAGACCGTTTGGGTGTAGTCATCCTTGAATGAGGCATGGATGATGTTTGTCCTGGCCAGGGAGGTCATGGTGCGCATTGCCTGAGGGAACCCCCTGTCATTAAGGCTGGCATCCCCAATGCCAAATCGAAGCACATCGGCTTCAAGAAGATTGAGGTTTTCCATGATGAGTCTTCCTTGGCTGGTGCCCTGGGTCACGTTGTTGTGAACAAACACACCTTCAGGGTGGTTGACCCGCAGGGCTCCGGAACCAGCAATCGTCATGCGGGCTCGTTTGCCATTGTCCCCTGAACTGATAAAAAAGCCATTGGCACCTTGGATGTTCAACTCGTGGGGGCCAAGGTTGAGGGACAGTTCATCCAGGTTAGTGCTGGGTAAGACGGTCAGGCCATCAATCGTGTAGTCTTTGTCCAGGCTCATGGACTGTAGGGTGGGACTGATGATCATGACCTCATCCTCTGCTGTGGGGATGACTCCTTCCTGCCAGCCTGAAGTTTGAGACCAATTGGAGGCGTTCCCGTTCCAGGTGAGTTGAGCTGCCTTGAGCTGAAGGTTCAAAGCCAGGATCACCCCAAGCATGAGCATCCAGCTCAGGCCAGGGATGGATTGATTCAGGGTAGCATGGATGCCTGATTGATTTGAGTGTTGTCGTGTCATGAACGGTGTTGTCGTGATGAATAGAGGGATGAAAATGGAACTGAACTGGATGAATCACCCAGTCCAAGGCAATGGGTATTCGGGATTTCTTCTAGTAGAGTAACTGATGCGGCATTCCCTGGTTGATCCATTGATAGTCCTGGCTACCCCGAACCCGCAGGCCGGTGAAATCCACTTTCTCGATGGGTTTTTGGGTGTCTGCATCCAGCCAGGTATGAATTTCCGAATGTCCATCGGCGTATGAAAAATTGGCCCCGCCCCCACTGTGATAGCTGGCGGGAAGATCCCGCCACTCAGCCATGTGAGGTGGCAGGCCGGGGATGACATGGAAGGTGCCATCGTTGATGCTGTCAGGATGCTCATCCAGCGTCACCCAGGATTGTGAAGGACCCGGTTGACTGGCTTGACTGAGTTTCTTGACGGCGTGGTATTTTCGTTGGGGATCGGCCTGTTTGGAGACATCTGGGTTGCCTCCATAAGCGGCATTCATGGCCAGGCTCCGAACCCTTCCAGATTTGTCCGAGGGACATTTGAAAATGTCTGCCGACTGCAGATAGGATGCCATCAAACCCAAGGACGGATTGACCAGAATCACTTGGTTGGTGTTGTCATTGGGAGCTTTCCACCCCATGACGCCGGCCACCCAGCCCGGATTGCTGGCGACTTTATCTTCATTATCATCGGCATACATGAACCAGGCCAAGGTGATCTGACGTGTGTTGTTCATGCAGCGGATGGCGTGGGCCTTTCCCTTGGCTTTGCTTAAGGCCGGCATCAGCATGCCCGCCAAGATGGCGATGATGGCAATCACCACCAGCAGCTCGATCAAGGTGAATCCTCTTAATGGACGTGTGTTTTTCATTTGTTGTGTGGCCTTGCCTGCACGCTATCCGGCTTGACTTGGCATCGAACAGCGTGGAGTTGACAAGCTCATGTGACTGCTGGTTATAGCCAGAAGCTTGCCAAATAATGGGGCAAAATCTTTCTTTTCTCCTTTTCCATCAGCGTGGCTCATGGGCGTGCTGGGATCGGTCATCTAGGCATCCAGATTCTTTTGCCGAGGCAAACCGCGCATAGTAAATAGGGCTCAGTGGATTTGTCTTGTTCAGGTAAGACCAATTTTATGATGGATCGGCCACCCCGGGGTGAGGTGTGTGAGGTCTATTGGAGCGGAATGGGAATTTCTTCATCCACCCCTCCATAGAAAAAATGGTGAGAGCCGATCATGACCTTGGGCTTCTGAATAAACTTTTGTGCTGTGACCCATTCAACATGCCCATCCAGATAGCCTTCGTTGGACCCTTCAGGTTCATCACCTCTGCGGTTGAAGTGATTGACTCCTCTCATCAGCGGGTCTGGATCTCCCGGGCGCTTCCAGTCCTGCCCGTTTAACTTCCGATTGATGTCTGTCCAGAGCACCTTGTAATGGGGATTATCACCATTTTTTTGGGCAAAAATTGGAACGCCCAGGTCGAAAATCCGCTTGTTTGGGTAATAGCTCTGATTCTCATTGTACGCCTTGTTACCGACCCAGTAGACATAGCCAAAAACCGACTCGTTTCCTCCCGGCCAATCCCAGAAATCATCCCTTCCCCACTTAGGATTGGAAGGACAGTAAAAGGAGCTCCTGGGGACGGCGTATTGCTCGTGGTAGGTATTGCGGAAGGAAACCGAATACCAATGTGGGTTGATGTTTCCCGTGGACTGGAACCAGCCATTGAAGTCATCCGAATACATCAGCACCGCGTAGGTCAGTTGCCTTAGATTGTTGATGCAGGCAGTACGCTTGGCCTTCTCCTTGGCCTTTGAAAGCGCCGGAAGCAGCATGCCAGCCAGGATGGCGATGATCGCAATGACCACCAGCAGCTCAATGAGGGTAAAACCACCATCCTTGGAGGATCTCAGACGGTATGGGTGTGGGGTCATGATTCAAAGCTAAGCAGTCTTAAGGATATTTAAAGCAATAAGTTACGCAGGCAAATGACTGCTACCTCCAGCGGTGTGGGCCCCTGAAACACTCAGGCAAGCACCTGGCTTGGCGATCGGGTCTTCTGGGTTAAATTTCCCAGCCCTTGCGATAGGCTCGTTGGATGAGTGCGGTGGCTTCAGGAGCATTGGTGGCACGCAGCTTTTGGCTGTCCCAATGAATCGGCTTGCCCAGCCGTATGGCGAGGTTTCCCAAGAGAACCATCTCGGTGAAAGGGCCAGATCGCGAGAAGTTTGACAAAGGCTTATCGGGTTTGCCTGCCAGGATGGCGTCCAACCATTCCTTGTCCTCATTCTTGACCCGTGGAATGCTTTGAGGGATGTCCGTCATGGTGGCCATCACACCATTGGCCTTGATGAGCCAATTGGTGTGAGCTCGATTGAAAAACATCGTTCCCTTGCTGCCAACCAGCACCGCTCCATACTTTGAAATATCCTCTCCCTGGACCACTTCGGTGGGTGGAAAATGCTGTTTGCCACCCACTTTCCCATCATACCAGGTCAGCTTGACAGGCGGCTTGTCGCCTCGAGCCGGAAACTCATAGGTCACCCGAGAAGCAGTCGGGGCCGACTCCTGGGTCATCCCTTCCTGCCATGCTTCCACGGTTTGTGGGGCTCCAAGATCCAAGGCCCAATAAGGCATGTCCATGATGTGGCAGGCCATGTCTCCCAGGGCGCCCGTTCCAAAGTCCCAGAAACCTCGCCACTTGAAAGGAGCATAATCGGGGTGGTAGGGGCGCCATGGGGCAGGTCCTAGAAACAGATCCCAGTCCAAGGTGTTGGGCACGGCGTGTTCGCCCGTCGGGCGTGCCACACCCTGCGGCCAGGAGGGCCTGTTGGTCCAGACATGGACTTCACTGACTTGGCCAATGATGCCGGCTCGAATCAGCTCCACCCCTCGTCGGATAGGTTCCCCGGCATGAGCCTGATTGCCCATTTGGGTGACAACGCCGGTTTCCTT
>JALRAZ010000323.1 GCA_023257935.1 Verrucomicrobiota bacterium | reverse complement strand
GCGATCAGGCCGGTCAGGCGGTGCAAGGTGAGTTGGCTTTGGCGGTTTACGATGAATCGGTAACGGCTATTCAGTCAGACCTTGCCGGCGATCCCAGAGAAACCTTCTATGGGCAAATGCGTTCCCTGATCGCTTCGCAGGGAGGGCTGACCCGGTCCTTTGTGAAGTGGATGGAGGTGGAAGGCAAGGGCCTGATGAGCGAGGCTCAATGGCAAAGGTATCTTGAGCTGGGCATGACGGTGCCTTCGAGTGAATCCTTTGAGCCTGGGTCCAACCTGGCTAGGACCCAATCCTATCAATGGGGCTTTGCTGGGGGCGGTGCTGCCATGCCGGAAGCCTTGATGGCTCAAGCCGATGGTGCCCCCATGGCTTCGCGCATGATGAAAGGAGCTGCGATGGCCGACATGGCCATGGATGGGGCCATGCCCGTTGCAGCCCCTGTGGGCGGTCCTGCAGAAGTCGAGATGATCGTCCGTCAGGACATGCGGGCTACGGCTTTTTGGGAACCAGCCCTTCGGACCGACCAGAACGGGGAAGCTCGCTTGAGAGTATCCTTACCCGATACCCTGACTACTTGGAAGTTCGATGCCCGTTGTCATGATCAGGATACGCGTGTGGGGCGAGCTGAGGCTGCAGCCCTGACCCGCCAGCCATTGATGGTTCGCTTGCAAACCCCACGGTTTCTGGTGGTGGGCGATCGAGTGACTCTTTCGGCGGTGGTGCATAACCAAACCGATGAGGCGGTGGAAACCTCGGTGGCGCTTGAGGTGCTTGAAGGCAAGCTGTCGGGATGGGATCAAGAGGTCGCACGGCGGGTTCAGATCCCGGGTCAGGGCAAGGTGCGAGTCGATTGGGTCGAGGTGTCGGCCGATCAACCAGGCAATCTACGTCTGCAGGTCTCGGCGAGGAATCGTGCTCATGCCGATGCGATGGTGGTGGATCTGGTGGCCCATGAACACGGGCTGGAGCAACGCCTTGCTGCTTCTGCCCAAGGCAAGGCCTCTTCACTGGAGCTTTCCTTGAGCCTGCCCGAGCAGCGCAAGGCTGGAAGCACTGCCCTGGAGGTTCAGGTGACACCAAGCCTAGCGGTATCCATGTTGGATGCCCTGCCTTATCTGGTCGACTACCCTTATGGATGCACCGAGCAGACTCTGAGCCGTTTCGTGCCAGCCATGATGGTAAGGCGCACCCTGGAAGGCCTGGGCATTCAAGCTGCGGACCTGGCAGCAAGATCCTTCGGAGGTGTCGACCCCCAAAATGTGGAGAAGACTCACCCTCATCCTCATGTGGGGTGGGATGAGTTGGATGCGGTCACTCAAGCTTCACTGGAACGATTGGCTGAATTCCAGCATGCCGATGGGGGGTGGGCATGGTGGAAGGAGGGGGCTTCAGATTTGTTCATGACTGCCTACGTGGTCTGGGGCCTGGGGCTGGCACAGGATGCCAAGGTCAAGTTACCAGAAAACATGCTGCGGCGTGGGAGAGAGTTCCTAGCTCTCCGCTTGGTTCAGGCAGAAAATCAACCCGATCTGCAGGTGTGGATGCTTCACGCCATCCATGCCACAGGCCCGGCTGATCTTTCCCCTAAAGCCGAGCAGGCCACCTCAAGGGCTTGGGGTGAGCGCTGGCAGCAGCAAAGTGATCTCAATGCCTACGCCCGCGCTTTGCTCACCCTGGTGGCGCATCGCACAGGGCGAACCCAGGAGGCAAGGCAGCTGGTAAGGCAATTGGAAAATGGTGTGATCAGGCGAGAACAGGGAACAGGATCATTACTCTCAGGCGGTGGGCGCTCTGGAAGTTCTGAACCCACAGCGCACTGGGGGGAAGATGGGGTTTTTAGGCGCTGGTCCGATGGGGGGGTCGAGGCCACGGCCGTGGCC
>JALRAZ010000097.1 GCA_023257935.1 Verrucomicrobiota bacterium | reverse complement strand
CGGTTGTAATCACCAACATGGTGTGCGTGATCGTGTGCCATTGTGTTTTCGGTAGCTAGACTGCCTTTTAGTTTAGACCCAGCATCCGCCGATTCGCTGCCTCATCTGTCCCACCATCCGCAAAGTCATCAAAGGCCTTTTCAGTAACCTCGATGATGTGGCGTTGAATGAAGGGAGCACCTTCCGCGGCACCTTGTTCGGGGTGCTTCAGGCAGCATTCCCACTCCAGCACTGCCCAGCCGGGAAAGTCATACTGAGCCATCTTGGAGAAGATCCCTGGGAAGTCAACCTGTCCATCCCCAAGAGAGCGGAAACGACCTGCACGGTTGACCCAGGACTGGTAACCACCATAAACTCCTTGTCGACCAGTCGGGTTGAATTCTGCATCCTTGACATGGAAGATCTTGATCATGTCGTGATAGATATCGATGTGCTCCAGATAGTCCAAGGCTTGCAGGACATAGTGACTGGGATCATAAAGCATTCGACAGCGTGGGTGATTGCCCGTTCTTTCCAGCAACATTTCGAAGGTCACTCCGTCATGAAGATCTTCGCCTGGATGAATTTCGTAGCAAACATCAACTCCGGCATTTTCAAACGCATTGAGGATGGGGGTCCAACGCTTGGCCAACTCGTCAAAGGCCGTCTCGACAAGTCCTGCAGGTCGCTGTGGCCATGGATACATGTAGGGCCACGCCAATGCTCCTGAGAAGGTCGCGTGTGCAGTCAGCCCAAGGTGTTGAGAAGCCTGAGCTGCCATAAACAACTGATTGACAGCCCACTCTTGTCTGGCTTGTGGGTTACCACGAACTTCAGGTGCTGCAAACCCGTCGAATGCGTCATCATAAGCTGGATGAACAGCCACGAGTTGGCCTTGTAAGTGCGTGGAGAGTTCAGTGATTTTCAGTCCATGAGAAGCCGCAACCCCGGCGACCTCATCACAGTAGGTCTTGGAAGCTGCTGCTTTTTCCAGATCGAAGAGACGCTTGTCCCAACTCGGCACCTGAACTCCTTTGTAGCCGAGACCGGAAACCCACTGACAAATGCTGTCAAAGCTGTTGAACGGTGCCTGATCGCCCGCAAACTGGGCCAGGAAGATAGCGGGACCTTTAATGGTTTTCATGAGAAACCCCACAGTTGGCGTGATGCAATTTCGTCCCAAAGGATTAAGTCCTTGGGATGGATTTAGAGGAGAAGCTCACAAGGGAGCAAACGGCCGAATCGTAGCGCTCTGGACGAAGGAAGGCAACGCCCAAATCAGAGCAAACGCTACGATTTGTGATTTTTCCTCAGAAAGAATCAAAAAATGGATCCGTTAGCCAAGTTGCTACGCCCCAAAAAACTAGAGGAGGTCTTTGGTCAGGAGCACCTCTTGGCCCACCAACAGGCCCTGTTACAAAAAGGATCCTTCATCCTTTGGGGCCCACCTGGCTGTGGCAAGACAACCATCGCAAGGATCATCGGTGAGCAGCCAGGTATTCGATTCTTTGCCATCTCTGCGGTCTATGACGGTGTTGCGGAGTTACGAAAAGTTTTTCGTCAGGCCGAGGAAGTATCCTTACTCACTTCAAAATCAATCCTCTTCGTTGATGAAATTCATCGTTTCAATCGGGGTCAGCAAGATGCGCTACTCTCCGCAATTGAGGAAGGACTACTCCGGTTGATCGGGGCCACCACAGAAAATCCTTCATTCTCATTGAATGCCGCCTTGCTCTCACGCACTCAGGTACTCACTCTCAAGCCACTGGACGAGGAAGCACTCGAATCT
>JALRAZ010000092.1 GCA_023257935.1 Verrucomicrobiota bacterium | reverse complement strand
ATCTCTAGTTTCTTCATGCCAAGATCGTAATAAAGCTAAGACATCCCGAGCTAATGACGGATACTCAAATAATTGATTCACTTCATCAATAGCTAAAATAATCGGTTCTTGAATTGATTCTAATAAATATCCTTGAAAATAGAGGGAACTACTGACTAATGTTCCCTAAGGTTGTATGGAATCGTCCAGACGGGATCGAAAACCACGTACCACGCAACCTTTTTCCCTTAGCCAAGGGGCTCGTCCATTGAGTAAGTGGGCGGCTCTGGCTAACCCCTCAGCAATCAATGCGTGGGCTGTCTGGATTTGATTTCTGGCATGGAACTCATTGTGTTCCAGAGCTTCAGAGACAGCCTTTTGAAAAACGAGTACATCAGGCATGTGGGGCTTGGCCCAGGCATGGTCTGGTTCCTGAAGGGCGTGGATGGCTTCATTGAGAGGAATCAATGCAGCCTGCATGGCACTGGTTTCAGCTGCTGAAAGCCGGAGGCCAGGTTCCATCAAGCTGGCGGCAGTGGCTTGATGGCCATGGAGGAGCAGAGCCATGAAAAGGATGAATCCTACCCCGGACCGGGCCTTCCTGGATCGGTTTAAATGCGCTTGCACGATGCGGTGGCATATCACGATTGGGTGATGGCTTCAAGCGATCAATCCGTTGCAAGAGCCAGCGAATCGTGTTTGGATGATCTCACAGGTGCCTCATTCACAAAACATGATCACAAGCCCCGTTAAGACCCCTCGTCGTCATTTTCTTGGGCGGTGTACGACTGGGCTTGCTTCCCTGGCTCTCTGGGAGCTTGGGATGAAGGCTCAGCAAGATGTGGGGAGGGCAGATGGTTCCGGCTGGCTTGGCAACCCACACCACACGCCCAAGGCAAAACGAGTCATCTTCTTGTTTCAATCAGGTGGTCCCTCACAACTGGATCTTTTCGATCATAAACCCCTTCTTGAAAACCATGCAGGAGAAGATTTACCCCCATCGGTGCGCAAGGGTCAGCGATTGACCGGTATGACGGCTGGCCAGGATCGTTTCCCGGTGGCACCCTCCATTTTTGCTTTCAATCGTCACGGGCGATCGGGGCAGAGTATCAGTGAGGCCATGCCTCATCTGGGAAAGGTTGCAGATGATCTCTGCATCGTACGCAGCATGCATACCGATGCCATCAATCATGATCCCGCTATCACTTTTTTTCAGACAGGATTCCAATTAGCGGGAAGGCCCAGTATGGGCTCATGGCTCTCCTACGGTCTGGGTAGCGCCAATGAAAATTTACCCAACTTCGTGGTCATGGTCTCTCATCGTAGTGGCCAACCCCTTTACAACCGACTCTGGGGAAGCGGTTTCCTCCCATCGGTCCATCAGGGGGTCAAATTTCGCTCGACCGGCGATCCAGTCCTCTATCTTTCTGATCCAGCGGGCATGCCTCCTGAAGCAAGAAGGCGCATCTTGGAGGACCTTGTTGCCCTCAATATGGAATCCTATTCAAAGTTTGGCGATGAGGAAATCTTGACTCGCATCTCGCAGTTTGAAATGGCCTTTCGCATGCAGCGTTCGATCCCAGATTTGACAGACCTATCGGGAGAACCCTCGCAGACATTTGATCTCTATGGCCAAGAGGCAAGAGTCCCAGGATCTTTTGCTTACAATTGCCTCATGGCACGTCGCCTGGCTGAACGCGATGTGCGTTTCATTCAACTCTTCCATCGTGGTTGGGATCATCATTCAGATCTCCCTGGCAACCTTCAGTCAAGATGTCGCCAAACAGACCAACCATCAGCTGCCTTGCTCATCGATCTAAAACGACGCGGCATGTTGGATGATACCCTGGTCGTCTGGGGTGGTGAATTCGGTAGAACCACTTATTCTCAAGGAGAGATTTCAGCGCGTCATTATGGTAGAGACCATCACCCTCGATGCTTCAGCATCTGGTTAGCTGGGGGAGGCATCAAGGGAGGAACCTCCTATGGTGCCACGGATGATTTCAGCTATAATATCACGCAGGATCCAGTCAGTGTGCATGATCTCCACGCCACCTTGCTTCACCTAATGGGCATTAACCATCAGGATTTGACTTTCCGCTTTCAAGGGAGACGCTACCGCCTCACTGACGTCTCTGGACAAGTCATTCGCCCATGGCTTGCCTGACACCCTGGCCTCTGTTGACACAGGAAAGCGCATGATTTTGCCTCAGCTCATTGCTCACCATCTTCGCCACGGAGACGACCGTCAGTTCTATGCCATGCAAGCAAAGGATGCCATCGAGTGGATGCGGACCCATGGTATCGATTTTAGCCTTGGGCCGAGGGTCCTGGATCTGGGCTGCGGCCATGGTGTTTTTGGAGCCAGCCTCAAGCAGGTTGGGTGTACGGTCAGTTTTGCTGACATTACCTGCCAGCTGAACTCGGATCTTGAGGGGGAACCCTTTCTTGCCATTGACCTGGATCAGGGAGACCTCTCTGGCCTTGGCCAATACCCCCTAATCGTTTGTTCCAATGTATTCGAACACTTGGCTAGGCCCCGCCATTTCATTGAGAACATAGCTCATGCGCTCGAACCAGAGGGCATGCTCTACCTGAGTTGGACCAACTGGCTATCACCTTGGGGCGGGCACGATTTTTCACCCTTTCACTATCTCGGGCCCAATTGGGGCCCACGTAGCTTCGACCGACTGATCGGCAAGCAACGTATCCATGAACCGTTCAAAACCCTGTATCCCACTTACATTGGCCAAACGCTGAGCTGGATTGAACGACAGGAAGGCTTGAAAGTGATACACTGTGTGCCCCGCTACTACCCTGAAATGAGCTGGATCACTCGCCTTCCTATATTGCGCGAATTCCTGACCTGGAATACGGCCATGCTGATTCAGCGCACAAGCTAGATTTGGGTGCAGGACATGATTCGCCTTCATGGAGCACTCTCTCTCTAGAGAGAGAGGAGGCCGATCGATTTGAATGCAGCACCCATCCGGGTTAGATGGCGCTCATGGCTCCCTAGCAAGCGTTACCCGGGCATTGTAATCGGGCACCCCTCCTCCTTTGTCGGTCCGCCCCGTCGCAATCAGATCATTGCCCTCAGGCCAATGTATTTGAAGGTTACCTGGGGTGATCCTGACCGGCCAGGCCACTCCCGAAAACTGACCCGTATCACTGCGCAGCATGACTCCATCCCCTTGGGCAAGCCCCTCTCGCTCACAATCCTCCTGACTGATTAATACGGCATTCCTGGGTGCCCCATTCAAGGGGTCGACTTCACTGTAGATCAGGCTGTTAAATTGTTTACCCCGACGCGTGCTGACCCAGTAGGTGCCTTCCTGGTGGCCAAGGCCGGGCAAGGGAGTCGCATGAAAGCGCGCTCGGCCGTCGCTTGTGGGACAAACGCCATCGGGGCACAAATGAGGGCCTCCATACTGAAAGGCATCCCCAGTTTGACGAAGGTGCTGAATGCCATCATAAAAGGGCACGATCCGAGCAATTTCCTCACGCATTGCCCACCCGCTTTCACAGCCTATTAGATGAGCTCTTTCGGGGAAGGTTCGAATGGCCAGTTCGCGGAGTATTTCCCATTCAGACATTGCCTCCCCCACCTGCCTGGGAATTTCAGGGGAAAACATCACACGCCTTTCGGTAGAGGTTTCAACGCCTCCATCGCGCTGTTCATAGCGAGTGCGAGCTGGCAGTAACCAGACCTCCTGTCCACCGTCCAGTAAGGCCTGGTCCGTCATGAGAATATCCTGATGCACCCGCACTGGCACTCGGCTAAGGGCCTGGGATACCTGATTCGGGTCAGGGAGAGTTCGAAGGAAGTTACCGCCGATGCTGTAGAGAATGTCCAAATCGCCTTGATCAGCCGCTTCAATCATTTCAACAGCCGAGTAGCCAGGCCAGTCAGGCACTTCAAAGCCGTATTGCTGCGAGAGTTGTGCCGCGTTATCCGAGTTGATTGGAATCCCTCCAGGAAACACCGTGCTGTAGGCCCCCATCTCGGCACCGCCTTGAACCGATGAGTGGCCGCGTATGGGCATCAGGCCATTGAAATCGCGGCCCAAGTAGCCCTGTGCAAGCCCCAGGTTCAGGATGGCCTGGACAGCATCAGTCCCAAAGCCATGCTGAGTGATCCCCATGCTCCAGACCAAAACTGCATTGCGCGCATCACGTAGTAGTTTGGCCATTTCCAACATGGCACTGCGTGGAAGCCCAGCATCTCGCTCCAGAGAATCCCATGAAAGAGCCTGCAGGTGCTCTTTCCACACCTCAAAACCCTCGGTGTGATCCTCCACAAATGATCGATTGATCCACCCCTCCTGAATCATGATCTTGCTCACGCCACTCAAGAAAGCAATATCCCCACCCTGATGCACCGAAAACCAGTGATCTGTGATCGCAGTGCCAAACAAGGCACTCGAAGCGTTGGAAGGCACCCAATAGCGTTCCATGCCTGGTTCCCGATAGGGATTGACCATCACCACTTTGGTGCCAGCTGCCTTGGCTTCGTGGAGGTATTTAGTGGAAACGGGCTGATCATTGGCAGGGTTGGAACCGAAGAACACCAATAGATCCGTGCCGATCCAGTCTTTGTAGGAACACGTGGTTGCAGCGATGCCAAGGGTGCGTTTCATGGCAGCAGTGGAAGGGGCATGGCAAAGCCTTGCTGCGTTATCCACGTGGTTCGTTCCCAAAAACCGAGCGACTTTCTGAGCCATGTAATACACCTCATTGGTCACACCGCGCGCGGTGACAAAGAAAGCAGCCCTGCGAGGATCAGCATCTCGAAAGTGCTTCCCAAGAGAGGAGAAGGTTTCATCCCAACTGACTCGCTTAAAGCCCGGCTCTCCCTTGCGACGAAGCATGGGATAGGCCAAGCGGCCCAAAGAACGCAGCGAGCGATTGCTCATTCCCCTGAGAGAAGCAACATCCTTTAGGGCCTCCTCAGGCATCGCCGGCATGGTATTGAGGCGAAGCAGGTTGAGTCGCGTCATGCACAAGTGAACCCCCTTGATCGTCCAATCGTGAAGACCTGCTACCCCAAGAGCGCATCCATCGCAGACCCCCCGGTTCAAGACTTTCCAGGCATAGGGCAAGTTATCGCGATTTTCCCAGATCACCTTGAGCATGTCCGTAAAATGTCTGGGTTTGCGGGTTCCCAGTCCAAAGGGCAAGCGTGAGCCTGGACCTGTCGCAGGGTTGGATCGTTCGCATTTAACGGGCATGCCACATGCTAGCCATGGCCCAAGCCTGTTGTCCACCTTGGTCCGTGAACAGATTGATCCGACCCAGGTCACTGTATAGATCACCCTAATTTCTCAGCTGACAGCCATCAAGGGCATGGTCTCATGACATCGGAAGGGATTTTCACATGACAAAACCTCCTATCCTCAGGATGGCGAAGCTTTGATTCCCTGCTTTCATCGGATGATAGGCAAGGAGCATTCTCATGAGAAAGATCCAGCTAAAATGATCTTGGCGAATGGACCCAAAGCAACACATGATGAGCACACCCAACGATCCAAACTTTTGATGCAAACCCATTTAACCCAGAACAACCCATGACCCAATCAACCCTTACTCTGAAATGCGTAGGCCTTTTGAGCCTCTTGGCGCCCTTGTGGCTCACCCACATTCAGGCAGAAGTGAGTCTCCCATCTATTTTTGGGAACCACATGGTACTTCAACGCGAGCTATCCAATCCCATCTGGGGCTGGGCTGACCCCAATGAGGCCATCAAAGTGACCATTCATGACCAGGAAGTCGAAACTCGGGCGGCCTCAGACGGTGCCTGGAAGGCTACCCTCAAACCCCTGCCTGTAGGAGGGCCTTACACCATGCACCTAAGGGGCAAAAACACCCTCGTGCTGGAAGACGTGATGGTGGGAGAAGTATGGATCTGCTCCGGTCAGTCCAATATGCAGTGGTCGGTCAACGCCTCCAATGACCCAGATTTGGAAAAGCTGAGTGCTCACTACCCAGATATTAGGTTGGTCACTGTGCCAAGGGTTGGAACCCAAGAACCCCAGTCGGATTTTGAAGGACAATGGCAGCGCTGTTCCCCCGACACAGTGGGTTCTTTTTCTGCGGTGGGCTACTTCTTTGGCCGTCAGCTCAATCAGACACTCAACGTTCCCATCGGTCTCATCAACAATGCCTGGGGTGGTTCAGCCGCGGAGGCCTGGGTACGTCGAGACCTGCTGGAGGCAGATGTGCGCTACCAACCGTTGCTTGAAAGGTGGGCTAAAACAGAATCTGACCAGACCTTACTCAAGGCCATGAGCGACTACGAGCAAGCCATGGAGACCTGGAAGCTGGATGCGCTCAAGGCGCGTGGCATGGGAGAGGACATTCCCAGGCGTCCCAATCGACCCAACAACGCGCTGACCGGAAACCATCGCCCGGGCAACATTTACAATGGCGTGCTACGTCCTACTATCGGCTATGGCATCAGGGGAGTCATCTGGTATCAGGGCGAGAGCAATGCGGGCCGCGCTTATCAATACCGAGAGCTTTTTCCGTTGATGATTCAAAACTGGAGAGACGTATGGGGCCAGGGTGATTTTCCCTTCTACTGGGTTCAACTGGCTGATTTCCGTTTGGAAAAGGACCAGCCCTCAGACAGCGACTGGGCTGAACTCCGGGAAGCCCAGACCATGACCATGAAGCGCTTACCCAACACGGGTGAGGCGGTGATCATCGAACTGGGGGAAGCTCAAGACATTCATCCCAAGAACAAGGAAGATGTGGGCAAACGACTGGCTCGATGGGCCCTGGCCCGCGAGTATGGCTTCGATCTGGTCCATAGAAGCCCCATTTATGCATCAATGAATCGCCAGGGTAGCAAGATCGTGCTCGATATTGAACATATCGGAGGAGGTCTAGACTTATTTGATGTGCAGACTCCCCTAGGCTTTACCATTGCCGGTGCAGACCAGGTATTTCAACATGCCCAAGCCAAAATCCTCAACGAACGCCAGATCGAGGTTTGGAGTGAATCGGTCGATCAGCCGGTAGCTGTGCGCTACGCGTGGGCTGACAACCCAGTTTGCAATGTTCAGAACAAAGAGGGTTTGCCGCTGACACCTTTCCGAACCGACGACTGGCCCGGGGTGACCATCAACAATCACTAGGAAGTAGGGACTGATGCCGGGGTGCTCGGATTGGGGCGCCCTGGCATCCCGACTCAGGCTTGGGCTGCATCCCGACTAGCCATCAGGCAGTCAAGATACCAGGCTAGTCTACCCTTGAGTTCCTTGCGTGGGACAATGGCATCGATCAGGCCGTGATCACGCAAGAACTCTGCGGTTTGAAATCCTTTAGGGAGCTCGGCTTTGGTGGTGTCTTTGATGACCCTGGGCCCAGCGAAACCGATTCGCGCCGCTGGCTCAGCCAAGATTAAATCCCCTACACTGGCAAAACTGGCCATAACACCCGCCATGGTGGGATCGGTCAAAACACTGATAAACGGTAGTTTTTCACGCCCGTGGTAGGCCAGCGCCCCACAGGTCTTGGCCATCTGCATCAAACTGAACATGCCCTCATACATGCGGGCCCCCCCGCTGGTGGAACAAATGATCACTGGCAGAGACTGTTCAGTCGCACTCTCAATGATGCGGGTCAACTTTTCCCCCACCACAGATCCCATGGAACCTCCATTAAAGCCAAAATCCATCACCCCCAGGGCAACCTTGCGACCGTGCAGGAGCCCGAGACCCGTGATCACCGCATCCTTCATCCCAGTTTTTTGCTGATTGGACTCCAACTTGGAGAGATAGCCCGGAAACGAGAGGACGTCGACACTGCTCATTTCAGAGTCAGCCTGAACGAAGGAATCACCATCGATGAGGGAACTGACTCGCTCCCAGGCAGTGAGGGGAAAATGGTAGCCACACTGCCAGCAGACATTGAGCTTGGCCTCCAATTCCTTGCGGTAAATGGTTTCCTGACACTTGGGACATTTGGTCCAGATGCCCTCGGGCATGAGGCGCTTTCGCGGACCACCACTCACGGGCTTGGGTCGCTTGAGCGGGGTTTGATCCGAAGCCGATGGTGGCGGCGTGATGGAGGGTTCTCTGGTCTCAACCCCCGGTAGAGCACGTGTCTTGAGCTTGGATTCAGATGGATCAACAGGTTCGGTCATGTTACTGAGAAATTATCCAGTTTTTAGGGACAGGCCTTGCTGTCTCTAAACAGGCATACAGTTGTGAGATTCAGCCTTTTTGGAGCAGGCCTCGGGCCAGTGTTCTGACAATCACTGATCGGGCCCCTGCTCGCAAACACTCTCGTGCACAGGCCTCAGCTGTGGCCCCTGATGTCAAGACATCATCCAAAAGGAGGAGGCGCCTGCCCTTCAGAGCCGAGGCTGAGCACACCTCAAAAGCACGCTTCATATTCACAAACCGCAGTTCCCTAGAAAGCATAGTCTGTGATGTCGTGGGTGCAATTCTTTTCATGACCCCGTCCAACCAATCCACCGAGCGCTGGTTTATCAACCCACGACCCAATACAGCCGACTGATTGAAGCCTCGCTCTCGCTGCCTCTTGGCATGCAAAGGCACAGGCAGGATCCCATCGCAGGCGAGAACCTCCGGCTCAAACCACCAAGTTTCGTGGATCAGTCGATGAAAAAAAGGAACCAGCCAGGTTGCCCCATGGTATTTGAAGCGATGAATCAATCCCAACATGGAAGGTGTGGCCTCTACGGCAGATCTGGCCGAAGCAAAAGCGAAGCGATCTGGGTGGCAGTCAGGACAAAGGAAACCGCGCATGGAGCGTCCCTCCTCAGGAAGACCGCAAATCCGGCAAACCGGACCTACCAAGCGACGCATGCTCACGGCACATAGTCTGCAAATATACCCATCACATGGCTCAGCCACCTGAATACCGCACAGATGACACACCTCGGGGAAGAGAAGACAAAGCGGACTTTGCAGCTTGCTCAGCAGGCGGCGGGCCATAGATTGACGATTGAAAAGCATGGTCCTATCCCTTCAAGCTGACGCAGCGTCAATTTAGCTTGAACCCTCTGCAGGGTGAACCTATCACTTGCTGACCAAGTGGTTGAAGGGTCTCAGGAGGCTATCAACTTGAGCTACTAGCTGTTGCCGATCATGTTGAATTTATTTGGGAAGAAAAATGACTCTGATGACGGGTTTCAAGAACCGGGACCTTTTGGGCCTTACCAGCTGGAGGAACTGATCAACACCGGAGGTATGGCCAACCTTTGGTTGGCCACCAACCCAGAAGGTCGCACCGTTGCCCTCAGGCTTTTGCTGCCTCAGCTCAAAAATGATGCAACTTCGCGCAAGCGATTTGTTGCAGGCTGTGAGGTTCTGCAGCGCGTCCACCAACACGAGTGTATCATTCATTATGTCGAACACGGACTGCTGCAAGGACAACACTTTTTGGTCATGGAATACCTTGAGGGACTCAACCTCAAACAGGCGATGGTGGAGGAGGATCTTGATCTAGGTGCACTGATTGGCAACATCCTGATCGATTCAGCCGAAGCGCTGGAGCACGTGCACGACTGTGGTTTCATGCACCTGGATTTCAAACCGGAAAACATCCTTGTCACCCGTAATGGCAACGTCAGGCTATTGGATTTTGACCTGGCACTCCCACGCCCAGAGACTCCAGGCAAATTGAAAAAAAACCCAGGAACTCCAGCCTACATGGCTCCGGAACAACTCCAGGGGGAAGCCGTCGACCATCGTGCTGACATCTTTGCTTACGGCGTCATGGCCTATGAGGTGCTGACCAACCAGAAACCATTTCAGGGACAGACCTCCAGCGAAATCCTTCGACGCCAGATCAAGCGGGGCACAGAGTTCAAGGCCCCAAGAGACATCAATCCGAATATCCCAACTAGCCTTGAAAAAGTCATCCTGAAGGCATTGGAACCTGACCCCCTGCGGCGACATGGGCATATCAGTATGATGGTCCATGAACTCAAACAAAGCCTCTACCTTTGATAGCTGGGTTTTTCCTTTTCCCTGCCTCAAGCCGCCCTTATTATTGGCCACACTCCAACCCGTAGAAACTCTTTAACTCATGAAGCACTACCAAAGCCTTGTAGGCGCGTTGATTTGCTTGGCCGTGATCCAGCTCAAGGCAGCGGACTGGCCTCAATGGCGAGGACCTTTTTTCAATGGTTCCTCCGACGAGACCCAATTGCCCGTGCAATGGGACCGAGAGAGCGGCCCCAGTTGGTCTGTGGAATTACCTGGCAGCAGCGCCGCCACGCCCATTGTCATTGGGGACAAGGTGCTCATCACCTCCACAGATGAAACCAACCAGTCTCTACTTGCGATGTGCCTGAGTCGCAAGGATGGCAGTGTGCTTTGGTCTCACACAGTGGGCATCGGCCTTCAGCGAGACGACCGCAGTAATTTTGCATCCCCCTCACCTGTCACCGACGGGAAACAGGCTACTTTCTTTTATGGAAATGGCGAACTGGTCACTTACGACATGACCGGCAAAAAACTATGGGGCTTCAACCTTGAAAAAAAATGGGGTGAATTCTGCTTTCAATGGACCTTCAGCAGCAGCCCACTGCTTCATGATGGGACTCTCTACATGCAGGTATTGCAGCGAGACCAGCCTGTTCACGGGAGGGGTTTTACCGACAAACCCAATGAGTCCTACTTGGTTGCCATAGATCCTAGCACCGGCGAGGTCCGTTGGAAGATCACTCGGCCCAGTCAGGCGCGTATGGAATCTCTGGAGTCCTTCACAACACCCATGCCTTTCACCCACGAGGGTCGCACTGAAATTCTCGTCCTAGGTGGAGATGATGTGACAGGCCACGACCCCAAAACGGGCAAGGAGCTATGGCGTTGGGGAACATGGAATCCGACTCGCATCACCCACTGGCGTTTGGTTCCCTCACCCGTCGCCGGCGGTGGGGTGGTCCTTGCTTGTGCGCCAAAGAAAGATCCGATCTACGCCGTGCGCTTGGGCGGAATAGGCCAGCTTAGCGACAAGGCACTTGCCTGGGTTAGTAAAGAGAACCGGCAGCTTAGTTCAGATGTCCCTACCCCCGCTTTTGCAGAGGGCGACTTCTTCATCCTGAGTGACGTCAGAGGAGCCCTGTCAAGGGTCCAACCCGATACGGGTGAGGTTAAGTGGTCGATAGAATTGCCAGGTAGGAGCAAATATGAGGCTTCTCCTACCGTAGCAGGAGGCCATGTTTACCTGATGAACTTTGCTGCAGATGTGGTCGTTATCGACAGCCAGAGTGGCGAAATCAAAAGCAACATCCCCATGGGTTCAGCTGGTGACAACATGACCCGGTCCAGCATTGCTGCAGCCCATGGCCAACTTTTTATCCGAACCAACGATCACCTGTATTGCATAGGCCAATAGAATCCCTTCCCATGATCACAATAAGGACTTCAGCCAAGACAAAACTGATTACCTTGACCGGCATGTTGCTGGTTTGCTTGCACCCTTTGATGGGAGCTGACACTCCCAAACCAGATCCGGTGGCCCCACCAACAGTCACACCCGGCAAGCATGGGACCCCTCCGTCTGATGCCATCGTCTTGTTTGATGGCTCCAGCCTCGAGGCCTGGCAATCTCAAGATGGTCCGGCAAAGTGGACCCTTCTTGAGAGTGCCTCTGCCATGGAAGTTGCCAAAGGGGCCGGCTCCCTGCGCACAAAGGCAAGTTTTGGAGATGTTCAATTGCACATCGAATGGGCCTCCCCCAGCGAAGTCAAAGGATCAGGTCAAGGCCGGGGCAATAGTGGTGTGTATTTGCAAGGCAGGTATGAAATCCAAGTATTGGATTCCTTCAACAACGAGACCTATTTCAACGGGCAGGCGGGTTCCTTCTATGGTCACGCTGCTCCGCTCGTCAACGCATCAAGGCCGCCTGGTCAGTGGCAGAGCTACGACATCGTCTTCATCGCCCCCAAATCTGCACCGGATGGCACAGTGAAGGCGGGTTCTTTCACGGTTTTTCACAACGGAGTCCTCATCCAGAATCAGACCCCCATTCCCGGGGGATCCACCACGGCTGCCGACTTCAGTGGCATCGCCCCTAAAGGCCCTCTAGTCTTGCAAGATCACGGCAATCCTGTGCGTTATCGTAACATCTGGATCAGGGAGTTGAACTAGCATCAAAATTGGCTTCAACCCCATGGACATCGGGTTGCTGGGCTCGATCAATGGCCATCAAAGCCTGAGCAGCCCAGGAGGTTGTGGCAATCCACTGGGCATGGCTTTGACCGCCCGGGGGGCGCGTGGTTTCCACCCAACTCCCATCTTTGAGCTGCTCAGCTAACAGGAAAGAACCGCCACGTTTGATCACCATGGCTACACGCTCATCTCGGGCGTAAAACGACAAGGCAATCAGAGCCAAAGAAGTATCAAACACCTCCACTGGACTTCCTTTGTATGGCCCCCACCCCCCAAAACGTGACTGAGCCGCCAGCAGAAACTCCAAGCAGAGGATCGCATCACCTTTTGCAGCGATCTGCCCTGATTCAATAAAGATAAGCTTGCAGGCGGCGTTAGGCACATGATCAACCCCAAGTCCGCGTAACCACTTTTCCGCATTGGAGCGTGTGATTTGCGCCCTTTCATCCTGGCTGGTCTTGATGATTTGCCAAGCCATCAAGGTGGCCCAGGCCTGGCCTGGCACCCCCGGGGTTCCAATCGAAGGGGTGGAGTCCAGGCTCCAGGACCCGTCCTGAGATTGAGCCTCAATCAGGCGTTCGATAACTCGCTGCCTTGCTTGGGTGAGGTCAGATAGGTTACCAGATTGACTGCCTTCCATGGCGATCAGGGTGGCTCCGAATTGGATATCAGCAAGCAGAGGATCCGCCGCGTTGGGGTCACCTCCCTGATTCCCCCATTCATCAGGTCTCGTGAGCCATGAAATGGTGGTATCGAGGGAGAGTGCTGGAACCTCCAACCCGTGACGACGAGCTTGAAAGAGAGCACGCGCACCGTCTCCTTGATGGTGGCAAGCGTAACAGTTATTTTCCCTGGGCCATGCTGGCACCTGCTCTTTCAGGAAATCAATCGATTGCTGGAGGACGGGTTGCAGTCGGTCCGGGGGCAGAATCCAGTGAGGTGATGCAGGACGAGTTTGCCCCAGCAACAAGGAGTGGCTCAACCATGAGCAGATTATGATCAGCCCCACCCATTGGGCCCTGAACAATGCATTGAAAGCCCGCCATTTGAGCGCTTGGATCTCACCTTGATTCATACATCGATCACATCTTCGTGATTGGAGTCATCAGAAAAGGGCGTTGAAGGAGACTTGCCCATCATGGGCTGAGAAAACTTTTTTATCAGCCCAGCAGCTACCTTTGCTCGAATCATGGGAACAAGCAAGGTAAAGCCCAATAGGTCGGTTAACAAACCTGGGGTGATCATGACCAGACCGGCAATGAGGATAAGCAATCCTTCGACCATTTGGCGCCCAGGAACCCTACCAGCCGCCAGACCTGCCTGAATCTGGACCAAGGCAGCAAATCCCTGACGGTGTGCAAGCGAACCACCGACCACGCCAGTGATGAGGACTAGCCAAAGAGTCGATAACCAGCCAAACCACCGGCCTATTTCAATCAAGAGAAATAATTCAAGTAAGGGTAAACCCACAAAAAGCAGCACCCACTTCCAAGAACCCCCACTCAGTGGCTTTCCTGATCTACCTTGCACCTTGTATTGAAAAATCATGACCCCTCAGAGCTCACATCAAAACTGTATGCATTCCCTTTGAGTGACGAGAAAAACTTTCATGAAGTTGTTGTCAGATCAAGCAAATCGGTTATAGGACTTTTGTGGGCTTTTTAACCTCCAAAGAACAATGGGCAATCTTCTGGATCCTAATGCTGCTTCTGGTCGGTTATGGCACCAAACATTATCGGTTAGCACATCCGCAGCCGACCGACCAAGCCCACGAGGCGATACGCTGACAACTTGTATGCAGACACTGGATTTTGACCAAACTGTTGAATCTATCATCGAGCACGACTCTCGCTATGCTGCCGAGAGCTACTACTTTTTGCGCGATGCTCTGGATTACACCCAACGACAAATTAAGAAGAGACAATCAGGAGCCCATCAGCCTCAACATGTCTCCGGCAGCCAACTCCTTGAAGGTATTAGAGATCACGCACTCACCGAATTCGGCCCCATGACCCACACCGTATTGAGCGAATGGGGGCTAAGCTGCTGTGAAGACTTTGGGGAAATTGTCTTCAACATGGTGGAGCACAAATTGCTCTCGAAAACCGAAGAAGATTCAAGGGAGGACTTCAAATCGATATTTACTTTTGAAGAGGCCTTCACGAAACCCTTCATGCCCAAAATCGCCCTGACCAGGAAATCACCCCAAACTAGGGTTTCAGTGAAATCGAAAAGAAAAACCAAGGGATGAGTCTAAGCTCCAGCGCCTCGACCCTCCTGCTCTCTCTCAGCACCTCAAGCATCTTAATTTTTTCTAATGCCCGAACCAGCAAGTCACTCCATCACCCATCACGCCTCTGGGGCTCAATTATGCACTTTTTCAAACGGGCTGACAGTCATTCTGTTGGAGGATCACAGCGCACCGGTGGTCTCTGCTCAGGCTTGGTGTCAGGCGGGTAGTATCCATGAGGGTAAGTGGTTGGGAGCAGGATTATCTCATGTGCTGGAGCACATGCTCTTCAAGGGGACCCAAAAACGCGGCAAGGGACGCATCGATCAAGAAGTACAGGAGGCTGGAGGCTATATGAATGCCTACACTTCGTTCGATCGCACTGTCTACTACATCAACGCCCCGTCCACCGGAACCGGTGTCGCGGTCGACATCCTGGCTGACATCATGCGGCATGCCTCACTCCCAGAGGACGAACTCACAAGCGAGCTAGATGTCATCCGAAGGGAGATGGACATGAATCAGGATGATCCATCACGCCGGTCGGCCCGTGGGCTCTTTGAAACGGCTTACCTTCATTCGCCTTATCGCTATACCGTCATTGGGTATCCGGATGTATTCAATCGAATCACCCGAGAGGATATCCTGAGCTATTACCGGCGAATGTATGTCCCATCCAACCAGTTTTTTGTGATTGTTGGAGACATTCAAAGCGACGCCGTCATCGAGCAGCTCGGCTTATGCTACCAAGACGCTCTGTTTCAACCGATTGAACCGCTTTACCTGCCCGAAGAACCCAAGCAGTCTTCCTCCCGCTTTAAAGTCGAGGAATCTTCCATCGAATTGGGTCATGCTCATACTTCATGGCACATTCCCGAACTACTTCATGCGGATATTCCCGCACTGGAGGCTCTGAGCATTGTTTTGGGAGGCGGCAGAAGCTCCAGGCTGTATCAACAACTGCGAGAAAAACAGGGATTGGTTCACGCCATCGATGCCTGGACCTATAACCCAGGCCTGCCGGGGCTTTTTGGGGTCAGTGCGGTATTTGATGGGAACCGTTATGAGGATGTGATCCAAGGCATTGATCAGCAATTGAAGAGTGTCATCGAAAAAGGCATCCAGGATGAAGAGCTTCACAAGGCTATCAAGCAATTGACTTCAGCCACCCTTTCCACCCGCAAGACTATGCAAGGGCAGGCACAGGATTTGGGCAGCTCATGGATGGCTGCACGAGACCTGGGCTTTTCAGATCAGTTTCTCAACCAGGTGCAACACCTCAAAACTGAAGCATTGCAGTCAACAGCCGAGCGCTACCTGCAGCCCAACAGCCAAAGTTTGTACTGCCTGCTCCCCCGCCACAGTAGTCCAAAACCACCTGTGGTGAAGGTCTCCAATACGAGCGAGGAAATCGAGTCATGGCTGAGCCCTGAAGGGGTGCGCGTACTTTTCAAGCGTGATCATCGTCTACCCTTTGTAGCGATTCGCTCGGTCTTTTTCGGCGGGGTCCTCACTGAACAAGAGACCGATAATGGCATCACTCACTGGATGACTCAGGGGCTCCTCAAGGGGACTGAATCTACCACGGCTGCCGAGTTAATGCGCCAGGTGGAATCAGTGGGTGGCAGCCTCGAGAGTTATGCTGGCAATAATAGTTTCGGCATCCAGCTTGAATGCATGCGACAGGAAACACCCCAGGCCATCGGCTGGCTCAAGGAAATCCTCAAGCAAGCCACCTTTCCTGAGGGGGAAATGGAACGTGAGCGGCAAGTCCAACTTGCCGGGATTCGATCCCAAAGAGACCAGCTCCTTGGCCGCTGCCTTCAGCTCATGCGCAAAGGCTTGTTTGGGGCAAACCATTATGGGTTGACTTCACTCGGACAGGAAAGCTCACTTCAGGGCCTCACCCGTGAGCAAGTCATCAAACATGCCAACCAATGGATTCACCCGGGTAATCAGGTCGTGGCAGTTTTTGGGGATATAGAGCCCAATGAGATCAAGGCCCAACTGACTGCCTTCTGGGGACATTCCGCATCGAGCCAAACAACGCCACAAAGCTGCTACAAAACACTCAATTCGCAAAAACTACCAACCAGCCAACATGAAAATTGCGATAAGAAGCAAGCGGTGCTTGCCATGGGGTTCAAGGGATGTCTCTTGGGAGATCATGATCGCCACGCCCTTGATTGCCTGCAGGAGACATGCAGCGACCTCGGTTCGCGTCTGTTCATGCGGATAAGAGACGAGCTAGGTTTGGCCTATTACGTGGGAGCGCAGCACATGCCTGGATTGATCCCTGGTTATTTTGCCTTTTATGCAGGCACTTCACCCAATGAAATCCAACGGGTTCGTGATGAAATGTGGCAACAGATCCAAATCCTGGCGGATAAGGGAATCACTCAGCAAGAGCTGAAACGGGCCAAAGCAAAGTTACTCGGGCAGAAAAAAATAGCCCGCCAGTCTTTAGGCAGTCTGGCTACCCAATGTGCACTGGATGAGCTCTATGGTCTTGGTTACATGAACCAGTTCGAGGAGGAGCAGGCCATCGAATCGGTTCAAATCGAAGATGTCCAGCGGGCAGCTGCCAAGTATTTTACCGAATCGGGCCTGAGCACTGCTACCGTCGGCCCCGATCAAGGTTCCTGAAAAGCCGGATTATACTGACCGCGTTCGGCAAAACCGCCCAGATGCGGTCGCATGCTCGAGTAGCGCGGGTAAGATTCAAACACACTGCCTTGACCTTGAACCCGAGGGTCCCCCTGCTTCACAAGCTCTACCCGAAGGAGCTCAGCAAGCCGATCAACGGTTTCACGATGCTCGGGGTATTCAGCCAAGTTGTGCATGCAGTCCGGATCTTTTAGGATGTCAAAACACTCCAAAGCAGGCCGCATCCCCATCGCAGCTTCCCAGAAAGATGCCCACTGTGGTGTGCTTCGATTTTCTTGCAGAAAACTTAAGGTTGGACAGGCATCAATATCGTGAAATTCGTTGCCTGCGGGCCAGCGATCAGGAGCCATGTTTTGAATGAGTAGAAAACGATGGGTCCGTAGAGCCCGCGAAGGATAGCCCAAATTATCCGGCCTGGCATGGGTATGCCGTTCACGACCACTGAGAACCCATCTGCGTTGCGGATCCAGACGCCCGGAGCCTTTTGCCAAAAGCAGATCCACCAGACTGCGGCCCGTAATCTCCTGGTGAATCGGTAATCCTGCCAATTCAAGAAATGTGGGGGCCAAATCAACGAAGCTCACCAGATCTTCGAGGGTTCGTCCCGGTTCAATGGCTTTGCCCCAACGCATGGCCATAGGAGCATGGATGCCATACTCATAGAGGTTGGCCTTGGCTCTGGGAAAAGGCATGCCGTTGTCGGCCGTCACCACAATCAAGGTATTCTCAAGCATGCCCTTTTCCTCCAATAAGGAAATCATGTCACCGAGATGGCGGTCAAACCACTCAATTTCCACGGCATAGTCGAGCAAATCAGAGCGAATGACTGGATGATCTGGGAGGAACCCAGGCACTTCTGCTTGCTCAAGCTTTTTACCAGCTCGCAACCCAACGCCATCATCATAGGCCCGGTGCGGTTCCTGCGCGCCATACCAGAAAAAGAAGGGTTGATCTGCCGGCTGATCCTCCAGAAAAGCCCTAAAATTACCTGCATAATCCCGTCCACTCATGCCCTTCGGGGCTTTGAGAGTCTGTTGATTATACGCCTTACCCACTGGATTGGTTGCCCAGCCAGTGATTTGATGGTTTCCTGGACCCCAGGCCTTGCCTGTGTATCCAACATGGTATCCAGCCTGATCCTCCAATGAGCGGGTGAATACCTTGAGGTCAGCCGGGAAGTTCGAAGCATGGGTTCCTGCCTCACGATTTTGCCAGATATGCCGCCCAGTGAGAATACTGGCTCGCGATGGCGAACAACCCGGGGCTGGGCAAAAAGCCTGCTCAAAAAGGATACCTTCTCTGGCAACGCGATCAAAAGCAGGGGTGGTGACAAAAGTGCTGCCATAGATGGAGGCATGCGGGAAGGATTGATCGTCGGCAATGGCAAAGAGGATGTTGGGTCGGGCAGGTTCGGCAAGACCATGGCAAGTCATGAGTCCGCAGTGAATCAGCCAAGTCAGGTAGAGCAATGAGCGGGGCATGGGGAAAGTGTAGGGAGCATATTGGACTGGCTCAACGCTATTTGGATGGTCCTTGCTTATGTCTGAGGCCATGCAAGAGAAAGACCAAACAACCAGCCAGGGCTCCCAAAGGCGCGATGGGCCAGTCCAGGGACCATAAAAGCTCAATAAGCCAGACACCTACCCCCACCCCCATAGCTAACAAGGCCGTGTTTTGATTACCAAGACGAGTAAACAGACCAAAGCAAAGCGGCGCAAACAGACCAGCTAGGCCAATGGCATAGCAGCTTTCCAGCAATTCAAATGCTCTTGAACCCATGAGAGCCACACTCACACAGGTGATAGATACCAGCACCACCGAAATGCGGCAAAGAGCTAGATTGGACCAGGCAGAGGGCACATACGGTCGCAGCAGATTTCGGCCCAATGCCGTGGCGGGAGCCAGTATCCCACTGTCCATGGAGGAAAGGACCATCGAAAGAATGCCCAGCAAAAATAGGATCATCCAGCCACCACTCAGGTAGTGCTGCGCCATGATGATGATGACCGATTGGACTTCCTGATCTGGAAATAAAACCGGGAAAGCCATGGCAAGGCAAACAGGGAAGGCACCGAGCAGGATATAGATCAGCCCGGCCATGATGCATGCGCGGCGAGCAATGTGACTGGATCGAGCAGCAAAGACGCGCTGCAGTAAATCCTGACTGGGAATGTTGCCCAACATCGCGATGTTCAGCCAACCAACCCACTGGAGAAAATCCGGCAACCGATCTGTTGGTATCCAGACCGTTCTCTCCGCGTCCAGCTCGGCTATCAAGGCTGGCCAACCGCCTTCCATTTGCAGGACATCCATCCCGAGGTGCCACCCAAGCACCAGCAATCCAAGCACCATCAGCCCTGCCTGCAGGCTATCGGTGATCCCTACCGACCACATCCCCCCAAGCAACGTGTAAATCATGGCAAAAAAACCCAAACCGATAATGGTCGGAATCATGGGCCAATCAAAAAGGACTTCGAACAATCCAGATAAAGCAACCAACTGTACGGCGATCCAACCGATGAAAGTAGGTAGTGAAGTCAGGACTTGCATGACTTCAGCTCGAACCCCGTATCGCAATCGAAAAAAGTCTGCCAGGGTGCACAGCTTCAAATCCCAAAGCCTTCGGGCAAAAAAACAACCCGTAATGATCAGGCAGAGACCACTGCCAAGCGGCTCAAAAGCGACTACCCTGAAACCCTCCAGGGCGATTTCATCGGAGGCGGTTAGAAGGGTACCCGCACCGAACCAGGTAGCAAGGAGTGTGGCTGATACCATCCAAAAGCCCATGCGTCGCCCAGCCACGATGTAGTCTTCCTCATCGTGCACCTGACGCTGAGCCCACCAGGCTACCGCCAGAATCACCAAACCATAAATAATAACCGCTGCGAGCAACATGAGAGGTTCAAAAAGCTAATCCTTAAGAGAGTCTAGCCTAGGTAACTGACAGCGTACCGAGTGAATCAGCATCCTCAGCCTGAAGAGGGCTTCAATCGGTTTTACTTTGTGCTGAACCTTGTGGCTTGTCCGATGGGGATCTGGGTCTGAGACGAATGTCTCTAATGGAAGATGAAGTCATCCAGGTAGCAACCCCAAGCGGGATCGATTGCTCTATTTCCCCAATGCGCATAGCGATCTTCACGTCGGTGGTGTTCAGGTCCAGGAATGGCTTGTCATCAATCCATGCCTGAATGCGATCTTCCATCATACTCAAGGTGATGCGGTACCAAGTGTTCTCCTCAAATTTTTTGTATTCTGTGGTTTCGTTTTCAGCCGCATCCATCCCGTTGATACTCGACAAACCCACCACGCCCCCTCCCCAGCCCCCGCAGATAAAGGTGCAGTGGTCATCTTTGTAAGGTAAGGTCAACCCACAAAAAAAATCGCTACCTTGGCGTTTCATGGCCTGGAGCGTGATTTCGTAGTTCACTCGAGGCGGCTTTTTTGTGTATTGCACACCACTCAGCGCCAAACCCATGTCAATTTCAATGGCTCCGTCTTTTACCCGAGCATCGCCATGACCCGCAAAATCGGTGACTTTCCACCCTTCCATGGTTTTGCCATCGAAAAGGGGCTTCCAGTCATCTGCGCTCAGATCAGGTAGCGTGGGATCTTCGCCGGCCAACAGATGGCCCGGAACAGTGGTGAGAAGGAGAAGCCAGGTAGCAATCACCAGGTATCCAGGCAAGCGTGTCGAGATCATGAATTGAGGCATGAGATCATTATCCGGCCGGCAAGCTGCAAGGTCCAGTTTTCTCTTTGTCACTTGAAGTTTTCCACCCTCCAATCATAGTGCAGGCATGGATAACATGGACGTGGCTGCGCTGCTTGAGGACCTAGCAGTGCTGCTCGAACTCAAGGGCGAAAACCCCTTTAAGACTCGAGCCTACACCAATGGAGCCAGGGTCATCGAGAACCTAACCACACCGATCAAAAACCTTGTCCATGAGGAGCGGCTCGGTGAACTCAAGGGTTTTGGAGATGCCCTGCAAAGCAAGGTTAGCGAGTTGGTTCGCACAGGATCCATGCAGTATTATGAGGATCTGAAGCAATCTATTCCCAAGGGTTGGCTGGAAATGCTTCATCTACCCGGGCTGGGGCCCAAGAAAGTCAGATTACTTCACCAGGAGCTTGGGATTGATGACCTCTCAGCGCTCAAGCAGGCCTGTGAAGCCGACAAAGTAGCCGCCATCAAGGGCTTCGGGCCCAAAAGCCAGCAAAAAATCCTCGAGGGTATCCAATTTAGGGAGCAATACGCATCCCATCACAGGCTGGACAAGGCCCTAGTGATGTCTCAAAGCCTTTTGGAAATCCTGCGCCAATGGCCTGAGGTGATTCGCTCCAGTGAAGCCGGAAGTCTGCGTCGAAGGAAAGAAATCCTCCATGATATAGACTTATTGGTTTCATCGCGTCAGCCCCAAATCATTATCGATGCCTTTACCCAACTTTCATCGGTGGAGAAGATCCTGGCCAAAGGTGACACCAAAGCATCGGTGATCCTCCAAGGAGGGGTTCAGGCAGATCTTCGGGTGGTTGAAGACCAATCTTTTCCTTTTGCCCTGGCCTATTTTACGGGTAGCAAGGAGCACAACATCGTCATGCGTCGGCGTGCTATCGAAAGAGGGCTCCGCCTGAACGAATACGGTCTTTTCCGTTCGCAAGAGGAAACAAGAGATATGTCACTGTGTGTGACATGTCATGAGGAGGCAGATTTGTTTCGAGCCCTGGATCTTGCTTATATACCGCCGGAGCTCCGGGAGGATAGTGGTGAGTTCGAGGCGGCCTCAAATGGTGAGGTGCCTCGTCTGGTTGAGTGGACAGACATGAAGGGTTCCCTGCACAATCACTCCGATTGGAGTGATGGTCGAGAGACCCTTGAGGACATCGTTCAGGAATCTCTGGAACACGGCTTTGAATACTGGGCAATCACCGATCACTCGGCTTCTTCCTTTCAAGCCAATGGCCTCAAGCCAGAGCGACTGAGGGCCCAGATCAGTCAAATCCGCGATCTCAATGAGTCCCTCCGCCAACAAGGAACAGGGTTCCAACTACTGAGCGGCAGCGAAGTGGATATCCTGAGCGATGGAAGTCTGGACTATGATGATGACCTTTTGGGGCAACTCGATATTGTGGTGGCCAGCATCCACCAGGGATTCACTCAGGACAAAGAACAGCTGACCCATCGATTCATCCGTGCAGCGCAGCATCCCCATGTGCATATGCTTGGACACCTTAGCGGCCGACTCTTGCTGGAACGCGAGGCCTACTCCATTGACCACCAATCCATCCTCGAAGCCTGCGCTAGCACGGGTACTTGGATTGAGCTCAACGCCAATCCCTACCGTTTAGACCTTGATTGGCGCTGGTGGAAGCGTGCCCGAGATATGGGCGTCAAGTGCGTGATCAATTGCGACGCACACCATCGTGATCACGCAGCTTTTTTGAGGCTGGGGGCCGAACATGCCCGTAAGGGCTGGCTAAGGAGGGAAGATATACTCAATACCTTGCCGCTGGAAGACTTGAAAGAGGCACTGAAGACCAAACGAAGGATGGCAGGACTCCTGGACTGAGGTGCATGCGCTGGCCTATTCAAGGAAAGGAAAACGAACAACAAGGGCTGGCTTTTTTAGCCTTGTTATCGGGAGCCTTCTGCATTGGCATCGCACCCATCCTTGTCAGGCTGAGCCCGCTTGAAGCTTTGCCTACGGCTTTTTATCGACTGCTACTAGCCCTTCCATGCCTTTGGTTGTGGCCCTGGCTGATCTCATGGCATCAGCAAGGCAATCAGTCTGGTGGCTACCCGAAGCTGCGTCACCAAGGCGGCACCGGGGGGCATTGGGGACTCATCGTGCTCTCTGGCATTTGTTTCGGTCTGGATATGGCATGCTGGCATGAGGCCCTGCATCAGACCTCCGTCGCCAACGCAACCCTTTTGACCAACACAGCGCCCCTTTTCGTCACTATAGCAGCCTGGTTTCTTTTCGGAGAAAGACTACCGCCTTTTTTTCTGGCCGGCATGGTACTTACCAGGGTCGGTGGGGTCATGCTGACGGGTT
>JALRAZ010000011.1 GCA_023257935.1 Verrucomicrobiota bacterium | reverse complement strand
AGCTGGGGCAGCCTTGGCCGGGGCAGCTTTGGCCGCTTTCTTGGCCGGGGCAGCCTTGGCGGCTTTCTTGGCCGGGGCAGCTTTGGCGGCTTTCTTGGCAGGGGCAGCTTTAGCTACACTCCTAACTTTGGACGATTTGGTCTTTTTGGTGGCTGGGGCCTTCGATTTGGATGACATGATTCGAAAAAACAGACTCGATCTCTACTTTAAATCACAGATCCTTCCTTCAAAGCGTGAAACTTAACATAGCAACGAACCTATGAATGTAATTCGTCGCTTTCGGGACACACCTTGACAGACACTTGGGACAAACTTTGTCCAAGCTTGATCTCTTCAATTGGTCATGAGGCTGCGGGCAGGTGTTCCCATAGGGATGGGCGGTTCGGTAGGGTCTAGGAAGCAACCCGTTGACTTGTCCGCCATGTTGAGCGCCAGCTTCGCCGTCGGCATTTGCAAGAATAACCTTGCAGAATTCACGAATCTATCATCGGGCAATTTGCGACGCAAGTTCTATTTGTTGAAGCGGTTTTAACTTGGAGTCACTTGATCCTCAATTGCGACCGTTGGGGAGGCATCCTAGGGGACGAATGCTCTGCTGGTTGTTGCAAGCATTCTGGGCATTATGGGCTTGGGAACCACGGCCGGGATTGACGTTCTCGCAGGAGTTCTAAGTGGGTCAAGAGTGATGCCGATTGAAGTGGCCTCTGAGTGCCAACATGATGCCATAGTTGAACCAAAGCCTGATGTAAACAGACATCGGCAAAGCCCTCATCCCGCATGAAATGGAGGAACTTCATGCATTGAAAGCCGTCGAACCATCCGAAAAAGCGTTTGATGTAGTTACGCTCGTTGCTGACCTGACTGGCTATTTTTTGCCAGGTGTGCCAGGCATCCTGTCTGTCGAGATAATGATTGATGGATTGAGGCAACTCCGTCTCGATCGGGAGGTTTGTCTGCCCTTTCATGAAAGGTAGATGCTCACGGACTTGTCCAAAGAAAAGGCTCAATTCAGCGAACGATCTCCAATCATAAGTGGTATAGGTCTTCGTTTCAACATTTCGCAGGACGGCTTGGCCAGTGCCAAAAGGAACTCTTTTTGAGGTCCTGGGAGATGGGTAGATAGTTGTTTCAGCACATTCTCCAAATCCACCAAGTGACATGATCTTGTTGAGGAAATAGAAGTCTTCACCCGCCTTGCGGCGATTCATCCCTCCTTGTTTCATGTAGGCCTCTGGTCTGACAGCCATGGCTGATCCTATGGTGTGGTAGGCATATGGAAAACCAGCCCACCTCAAAGCTTCCACGTAATACCTCAGATGGCATTCATAGGCCGCAACTGCCATGGTATGGTCCTCATTCTCAGCTGCCTCCAGTGGATGTGAAAATTGAATGCTGCAGCCGGGTGATGATGGATGGATGGCAAAATAGTTATCCAGAGCATGCAGATAATCGGGCTCGCACGTGCAGTCGGCATCTAGACACACCAGATATCCTGAATCGAGCGATCGGGCTTGGGCAAGACGATGAAGTCCCTCATCTAGGCCAATCTTCCTAGCCCAACCAACCCCTGCGTGCCGAGCGGATAAATC
>JALRAZ010000173.1 GCA_023257935.1 Verrucomicrobiota bacterium | reverse complement strand
GGCCCCCTGGCTGCCGAAATCCTCAGGCGTGACCACTAGGCCCTGACCAAAGCACATCTGCCAGAAACGATTCACGACCACTCGGGCGGTGAGAGGATGCTCGGGATCAATCAGCCAACGCGCCAACCCCAGGCGGTTGGGTGGTAGGTGTTCGGGAAAGGGAAGGATGCTCTTGGGGGTGCCAGCACTGACCTGCTGCCCGGGTTGGTCATACTGACCGCGAATCAGGACATGGGTGGGGCGACCTCCTGGGATTTCCCCCATCACCATGATCTCGCGCAAACTCTCGACCTGATGACTTTCAGCCTCGCGTGCTTGCTGGAGTCGCTGCTGCCAGGCTTCATGGGGTGGATGATGGTGGGTGAGCCAGTAGTCAAACCATCCTTCGGAAGGTTCCGAATCGGGCTCCGGTCTGGTCAAGGTTTGCCCTCGGGTCAGGGCCATCATTTCGGGAGCACTCAGGCATCGGTCATAAATGGTGAGTTGTTCGATGGCCCCGCCGCGAAAGCCTCTTCCCCTGAATCGTGCAGCCAGTTGAAGGGGCGTCCCATCACCATAGGTGATATCTCGGAAAAGGTTATCGCGCATCACCTCTACCTCGAGGGGCTGGCCATCCAGGTAGAAGGCAATGCCCTCAGCTTGGCTGGATCCATCGTAACTCCAGCCCAGGTGCAGCCATTGTTGTGTGGGTAGGGTAGCGAGGGTTCTGACTTTGATGGCATTGCCCGGCCAGAAATGAATCAGGGCAAAAGAGGCATGACCATCTTCCAGCAAGAGTTCGTAGCCCCGGCTCCCAGCATCAGAACCAGCCTTGGAGTGGTGCAGCACGATCAGCCGATCACGCATTTCTGGGATCATCAAAGAAAGGCTCATCGAAAAGGGCTGGCTGCGATTGAAATCAGCCACCTTGGTGATGGAAACTGAATTTTCTCCATCAAATCGAAGAGCCTTCCCTCCTGGGCTTTCAATGACCTCAGGTTGATCCCCAAGGGTGGCGTGGTGATCGGCTAGCGCCAGATTGGGGTAGCCCTTTTCTTCTCGGTTTTCGAAGTCAAATTGCCCGACAGGGGAAGGTGTCGTCATGTTCAGAGAGACCTCAGAGGCTTGCCACCAGGCTTGGAATGCTTCCTTGGCATCCCTGCGAAGGGTGACACCTTCCTCCACCAAAGCCGCCACCTTCTGGCGTGCTCCACGGTGGTTTTGTTCTTCCTCCATGCTCTGGTAAAGGAAGCGTGTGGGGGAGGGAATGGCATCGGTAAAGTGGGAATAAAGCCCGGACTCGTCCGTATTGTTGAAGAAGGCAAAAAGGCGGTAGTAATCCTGTTGCGAGATGGGGTCATACTTGTGATCGTGGCACCGGGCACACTCGATGGTCAGGCCCATGAAGGCCAGAGCAGTGGTCTTGAGTCGATCGGCATTGTATTCGACTCGAAATTCCTCATCGACACTTCCCCCTTCGTTGGTCTGGCGGTGGTTGCGGTGGAAGGCGGTGGCCAGAATGCTGTCTTGAGTGGGCGTCTCGATGAGATCTCCCGCCATCTGGTGCAGGATGAAGGTGTCATAAGGCAGATTCTGGTTAAAGGCCTTGATGACCCAGTCACGCCAGGGCCAGAGATGGTTGAAGCGATCGGCCTGATAACCGTAAGTGTCAGCGTAACGGGACACATCCAGCCATTCCATGGCCATGCGCTCTCCGTAATGCTCAGAAGCCAGGAGCTCGTCCACCAATTTTTCGTAGGCCATTGGGTTGGTGCTGGAGAGGAACCGATCCTGCGTGTCGGGTGAGGGGGGCAGGCCGGTCAAATCGAGGTGCACCCTTCGCAGGAGTCTTGCTTTGGAGGCCTCTTGAGTTTTAGGGATGCCTTGTTGCTCAAGGCTGGTATCAATGAAGGCATCAATAGGGTGTGTCGATTGAGGATGGGTTACCACCGGGATGGCCGGTTTGTGAATTTTCTCAAATGCCCAGTGTTTTCCCCAGGTTGCCCCGCTATCAACCCAGGCCTGAAGTCGTTGCTTTTCTTGAGTGCTGAGGTGCAGGAAGGAGCTTGGAGGGGGCATCTGATCGTCTGGATCCTCTGAGAGGATGCGCTGGATCAGCAGGCTGGTAAGCGCGTTGCCTGGTGTGATGAGTCGGTCTCCATCGCTTGAGAGTTCGTTAAGAAAGGCCTCTTGATCTAGCCTGAGATCTGCCTTGCGAGCCTCCGCATCAGGTCCGTGGCAGGCGAAGCAACGGTCTGACAGGATAGGGTAGATGTCGCGGCTAAAATCGACTGTAGCGGCCTGGGGCTCCGGCCGCAGAGACAGCAGGCATGAGATGGCTAGAATGAGTTTGCCTATGACGGAGTGGTTTGCAGTCATCATGAGCGTGCAGTATTTTCCTCTCTTGGGAAACCAATGATGCTTGATTAGCTAGCCAAGGAGGACCTTTTTCAGACCATAGCTCGTTTGTTCCTGGATTAAAGCGCAAATAGCAGCTTGCGCAATGTTTCCGCTTCGGCAACTTTGTGATCATGTTTACTGGGATCGTAGCCGAAACGGGGCGGGTGGCCGATATCTCCCGCACCCATCATGGCATCCACCTGGTGATCCATGCCGCGAACACGGCTGCTGATCTTAAAATGGGTGACAGCCTGGCTGTCAACGGATGCTGCCTGACTGCGGTGAGCATCGGGTCTGCCGATGCCGAGGGCAGGCAGGCCATCGGTTTTGATTTACTGGAGCAAACCTGGAAGCTTACCAACTTGCATCGAGTGGTCCAGGGAACCCGCGTCAATCTTGAGCGTCCACTGAGCTTTCAGGGCGGGCTTGATGGTCATTTTGTTTCAGGTCACGTCGATGGTGTGGCCATCATCCGTCAATGGGAGCCTAGGGGTGCCGATTGGTATCTGGAAGTGGAGCCGCCAGCCGAGATGATGCCCTTGCTCGTCCACAAAGGGTCCGTTGCTTTGGACGGTATCAGCCTGACCGTGGCGTCGGTTCAGGAGAAGACCTTCAGTGTCTGGGTCATTCCCCATACTCGCGAGGTCACCCAGCTGGGGGATCGTGGAGTGGACGATTTACTCAACATTGAAACCGATCTGCTCGGCAAGTATGTGGACCGACTCCTCAAGGCCCGAGGCCTTTAGTCGGATCTGCTACTCTCCATCCTTTTCCAAGTCTGGGGTTTGCCTCTTCTCAAAGTAATGCCCTTGGCCTAGTATGAGGGCATGCACATTTTGAAGCGTCCCTCCATGAGCGCTGGCCCTGTCGCTCTGGCTTTTTTGCTCCTGCTTGGTTTGAGACCATGGGGATTGGCCCAGGAACTGGATCCATCCCTGCCTTCGGTGCGAGCTCTTATAGAAGCCTACCAGGAGGACCGTGCGGCCCTCGGCCGTTTTTTTCCATGGAAGATGTCCAAGCAGGGTTCGAAACGACTCTTAGCCCTGATCGATACCTTCTCAGCTCGGCTTCACGAGTTGGACTTTGACCAGCTAAATCAGGAGGAGCGCATCGATTATTGCCTGCTGGCAAACCAACTTCGTTTCGAACAGCGAGCGCAGCATCAGGAACAGGAGCGACTCGAGGCCATTGAGCCTTGGCTTGGTTTTGGTGACTCGATCATGGCCCTTGCCGAAGCTCGCCAGCGGGTTGATCCGATTGATCCACCCGCACTGGCTGATCAGCTTCATGCCTTGGCTGAAGCGATTGCCACGCAGCAGAAGCGTTTAAGTGAGCCCGAACGACTGCCTCCTTCACCCGTGCTGGCAGTGCGTTTGGCTGAAACCATCGATCTTCATGCTCGCGCGTTGAGGGAATGGTTTGAATTTTACCAAGGTTACCACCCGTCCTTCTCCTGGTGGGCCAGGCTTCCGCACGAGAAGGTCATGCAGGCACTCGAAGCCTATGCCAAGTGGGTTCGAAAAGAGCATGCCGGTTTCATTGAGGGTGAGGATCCGCCCGTGATTGGGGATCCCATCGGCAGGGAGGCCCTGCTTGAGGCATTGGATCATGAAATGATTGATTACACGCCGGAGGAACTGCTTGCCATTGCCAAAAAAGAATTTGAGTGGTGCGATCGGGAAAGAAAGAAGGCTGCCGATGAAATGGGTTTTGGTGAGGATTGGCGAGCTGCCTACGATCATGTCAAATCCAAGTATGTCGCCCCCGGCCAACAGCCTCAACTCATCAAGCAACTGGCCCAAGAGGCCATTGATTTTCTGGAAACGCGCTCGTTGCTCACCATCCCACCACTAGCTAAGGAAATCTGGAGGATGCGCATGATGAGCCCCGAGCGACAGAAGGTGAATCCTTATTTTACCGGTGGAGAGGTGATATCGGTTTCATTTCCTACCGATGGCATGGCCCACGAGGACAAGCTGATGAGCTTGCGCGGCAACAATATTCATTTCTCTCGGGCCACTGTGCATCACGAACTGATACCAGGGCACCACCTGCAGCTGTTTATGGCAGAGCGTTATCGTACGCATCGGAAACTTTTTCGGACCCCCTTTTTGGTGGAGGGCTGGGCTCTCTACTGGGAGATGTTGCTCTGGGACTTAAATTTCCAGGGCTCACCAGAAGATCGTATCGGCATGTTGTTCTGGAGGTCCCATCGCTGTGCTCGCATCCTATTCTCCTTGGGCTTTCACCTAGGAACCATGAGCGCCCAAGAGGCCATCGAGTTCCTTGTTCGAGAAGTGGGCCATGAGCCTCGCAACGCCACGGCTGAGGTCAGGCGTTCGGTTCAGGGTGGCTACAGCCCTCTCTATCAGGCTGCCTACATGCTTGGAGGACTTCAGCTCAGGGCCCTGAGTAGGGAGCTGGTTGACTCAGGTAAGATGACCCATCGCGCTTTTCATGACGCGATTTTGAAGGAAAATGCCATCCCGGTAGCCATGATTCGGGCTAGTCTCAAGGCATCGGAGCTGAGAGCGGACCATCGAGATAAGTGGTTTTTTTACCCTGAGCAGGATTTGGAAACAGGTTCACGGAGTGAAGCACGGGTTGAGCCTGTCTCGGAGGCAAAAAATAACGCACCAAGTGTCGAACTTGAGCCACGCCGTATCCTGGAAGGCATGCTTTCGAATGATCGGGTGGAAGCCCAATGGTTCGATGATGGCAATCAGTTCTGGTATAAGCGCAATCTGGGGGATGGGCGGATCGAGTTTCGTCACGTGCATGCGGGCGAGGGCACTCAGCAAGCTGCTCTGGATCACGCGCTGCTTGCGGCATGTTTGAGTACCTTCACCGGGATTGAGGTAGATCCCTATCGACTGCCAATCAAGGCACTGGAGCTGCATCCCACCGCACCGGTTATGCGACTCATCGGCGAGGACCATGACTGGCTTTGGATGCCCGATATGGGCCGACTGACTCGGGTGGCACCGCGTGAGCAGGGGGCCAATTCAGCTGGTCAAGCTCAGGAAGAAGAAGTCAAGTCCAGGCGACCTCGCTCCAATCGATCGGCAAGTCAGGCTGGCCTGTCACCTGATGGTCAATGGCGTTTGGTGGTGCGCGATCATAACTTGTGGGTTGAAGGCGTGGACTCCAAAGATCGCCAAGCGCTGAGTTTTGATGGCAATCCTGGGGCTTCCTTCCAACCCAATGCCATGAGGGATCGCCTGGTGGGGATGCGCTATGATCAGGAGGCTCCTCCCGAGGGCATTCCTGAGGTTTTCTGGTCACCTGATAGCCAATGGGTGGTGGCCCTTTGCCACCAGCCCGGTGCCGAACGCGAGGTTTACATGGTCGAGTCCTCTCCCCGAGATCAGTTGCAGCCCAAGCTCCACAGCTACCCCTACCTCAAGCCAGGAGACAGCCTGCCGATGAGCAAGCCTCGCCTCTTTCACCTTCCCACTCGTCGAGAGATACCTTTGGATGATCATCTTTTTGCCAACCCATGGTCCATCAGTCGTTTCCGATGGGACGCATCAAGCGATCGCTTTACCTTCCTCTACAATCAGAGAGGGCATCAGGTGCTCAGGCTCCTGGCCGTTACGGTTGAGGATGGCTCGGTCAGGCCGCTGATCGAAGAAACAAGTCCGACTTTCATTGATTATGCCTACAAGTTTCATTGTACTTTTCTCGATGCGTCCAAGGAGATTCTGTGGATGTCCGAGCGTGATGGCTGGAATCATCTTTACCTTCACGACGCGCTCACCGGGGAAGTTAAGCAGCAGGTGACCCATGGGCCATGGGTGGTCAGACGGGTTGACCGCGTCGATGCTGAATTGGGACAGATCTGGTTCGAAGCCAGTGGCCTGGACCCAGAGCAAGACCCTTATTACGTGCATCACTGTCGTGTGGATCTTAATGGAGGTTCGATGGTTCGACTCACCACCGATGAGGGGCATCATGAGGTCACGTATTCTCCTGACCGTCGCTTTCTGATCGATCGATGGTCCAGAGTGGATCACGCTCCAGTAATGGCTTTACGGGATGCTCAGCAGGGTCAATGGATCATGGAATTGGAACGATCTGATCTGCACGCTCTGGAGGCATCTGGTTGGCAACGCCCGGAACGCTTTGTGACCAAAGGCCGCGATGGCATAACCGATATCTACGGGGTGATTTTTAGACCCACTGAGTTTGATCCGAAAAAGACCTACCCCGTCATCGAAAAAATCTACGCTGGCCCACACGGTTCTTTCGTGCCCAAGGCCTTTGGCGTGCGCCATTCAGCCCAGACCATGGCTGACAACGGATTCGTCGTCGTGCAGATCGACGGCATGGGCACCTCGAATCGTAGCAAGGCGTTTCATGACGTTTGTTTTCAGAACATCGGGGATGCTGGTTTTCCGGATCGAAAGATCTGGATCCAGCAAGCATCTCGAAGCAGGCCTTTCATGGATCTCAACCGAGTGGGAATCTACGGAGGCTCAGCCGGGGGACAGAATACCCTGCGGGGCTTGTTGGCGCATGGTGATTTCTACAAGGTAGGCGTCGCTGACTGCGGCTGCCACGACAACCGCATGGACAAAATCTGGTGGAATGAACTGTGGATGGGATGGCCTCCTGGGCCTCACTATGCGGAGCAGTCCAACGTCACCCAGGCCCATCGCCTGGAAGGCAAGTTGTTGCTCATGGTGGGTGAGCTCGATCGCAATGTGGATCCCGCCTCCACCATGCAGGTGGTTGATGCCCTCATCAAGGCCGACAAGCCTTTCGATATGCTGGTTCTCCCTGGGGTTGGCCACGGTGCCGCAGGCACGCCCTACGGGCGCAAGCGCATGATTGCGTTCTTCAAGGAGCATTTGCTTGAAGAGGATATCTGGTAGGAACGCGCAGGGATTACATCGGCGCTAATCCTCTTTGAGGCAGGTGAGTTTCACCGCCGTGGTGAGCTTTTCTTGCCATCGGCCTTCTTGGCCTGAGGGTAGTGTCCCCCAGACTCGGAAAGGCTCAGCATCAGGCCCAGCCCGATAAACACCGTGACCAGGTTGCTGCCTCCGTGGCTAACCAGGGGTAGCGGGATGCCGGTCATGGGAATCGCCTTGGTAACCCCTCCCAGATTGAGCAGGGTTTGGCATGCCCAGATGGAGGCAAGTCCTGCAGCCAGGATGGATCCAAACAGGTCTTTGCAGTGGAAGGCGATTCGAAAACTCTGATGAAAGAAGATCAGATAAAAAGTGACCAGCACGAGGCAACCGGCAAAGCCTAGTTCTTCACCAATCACCGCATAGATGAAATCCGACTCAGCAATGGGGATGCGTTCGGGATTTCCCATCCCAAAACCTGCCCCCAGCATGCCGCC
>JALRAZ010000480.1 GCA_023257935.1 Verrucomicrobiota bacterium | reverse complement strand
GAAGACGGCTGCTCGCCACCAAGGCATCGCGCCGTTCAAAACCCGGCTCGGAGACAATATCATGCCCAACCCCGCTCTCGAGACTGCCGAGGCGGATCGTCCTCAGGGCTGGGCACCTAGCACCTATGGTGATCGCGGGGGGACGCGTTTCACGCACACCGAGGGAGCGGACCAGGCGCGGAGCGGTAAAAAAGCCCTGCGCATCGACTCCGAACGGGGGGCTGATGCCGGCTGGTTGGCAAGCATTCCCGTCAAGCCCAGCACGGATTATCGCCTTTCAGGCTGGATCAAGACCTCAGGGGTCAAGGGAGCCATGGGAGCTTTGATGAATGTGCACGGCATGGGCCAGACCAGGACTCAGGCCATCAAGGGCGATCAGGACTGGACGGAAGTCGAGGTCACTTTCAACACAGGTAACCAGAGCCGCATCCAGGTCAATTGCCTGTTTGGCGGTTGGGGGGTTTCGACGGGCACCGCTTGGTTTGATGACCTTTCGCTGCAGGAAATGATCATGGAGGTGGATGAGGAGGAAGGGGCACAACTGGTTGGGAATGCCGCCCGCGGTGAGACCCTGTTCCGCGAACACCCGGTGGCCTCCTGCGTGCGCTGCCACCAGGTCGGTGGTGAAGGTGGCGTGGTGGGCCCGGCCCTGGACGACATCGCCAAGCGGCAGAATGCGGCCTACATCCGCGAAAGCCTCATCGATCCTCAGGCGGCCATCGCCGAGGGTTATCCAGCCCAGGTCTCCCCGATGCCTCCTTTTGGGGTGCTCCTGCCCTCCCAGGATGTGGAGGACTTGATCGCCTACCTCATGACGCTGAAACAGGATCCCCCTGCGGGCTCGGGAGCGGCGCCCCAAAAATTGATTTTCGAGTAAGCCTCATCCAGCGAGCTCCACGCCGGGGCTGGGATCTCGCGCCGCTTTGAGCTTAGCTCAGCCTTGGTTCAGTACGAGCTTAGCTCTAGCTAAGCCAGGGGCTGCCATCTTGAGCTGCTGACCTCAAGTCGGGGCCTCGTGGAGGGCCTCTGGCTGCCGCTACCCTGAGTCGTGGATCCGCCTGGAGTGGCCTTATGCCATGGGCCAGAGCACGGAGCCGGCCAGGGTCAGGGCGAGCCCTAGCAGGGAAATCAGGGCCAGGCAGAGGGTCCAGGTGCGCAGGGTCTCTTTTTCGCTCAGGCCACTGAGTCGGCAGACGACCCAGAAACCGCTGTCATTCATCCAGGAGATCATCCCAGAGCCAAAGCCGATGGCAAGGTAGAGGTAGAGAGGGTGGAACCCGAGCGTGCCCCCTTCACCCACCACCGATGCCATGATGCCCGTGGTGGTGATCATGGCCACCGTGCCCGAGCCTTGAGCGGTTTTCATCAAGGCCGAGGTGATCCAGGCCACCAGAATCAGGTTCAGGCCCAGCGCTCGAGCCAGGGTTCCAATGGCCTCCCCGATGCCGGCTGCCTTGATCATGGCGCCGAAGGCCCCACCCGCGGCGGTAATGAGGATGATGATCGCTGCGGTTTCCAGGGCTGGAGCCACCCTGGCACTCAGCTGATTGCGGCTCATCGGCCGATGGCAAACCAGCATGTGCAGGGCGATGGCGGCCGATAGTGTCATGGCAACCTGCTTGTGCCCCAGCAAGGTGAGCAGGCCCCGCCAGCCCTGCATGGGGCCTGTCACATCCATGCCAAGTGCCAGGATGGAACTGCCCCCGATCAGGAAGACAGGCAGTAAGACGGGTAACAGGCTCCACATCAGGCCCGGCTCCTTGCTGGGTGCCCCGGAGCTTGGACAAGGCGTTTTATCCGTGGCCTGATTGGGCGGGGTGATTTCAAGATGGCGGTTGATCAGCCAACCAGCACTGAAGGCGGCTACCACCACCGGCAATCCAGTGATCAGACCGGCCCAGATGCCTGTTGCCAAGGGGAGTCCCAAGGTCTCAGCCATGAAAAGTGGGCCCGGTGTCGGCGGCACCAGGGTGTGAGTGATCACCGCACCACTGCTGATGGCCATGATGGAGGCGGCGTAGCCGTGACCGGTTCGCAGGGCAAGCCCCCTGGCAAGTGGGATCAGTAGAAAAAAAACCGTGTCAAAGAAGACAGGGATGCCCAGGACAAAGCCACTTGCCATCAACGCCCAGGGTGCTCGCCTGGCGCCGAAGCTTTGAACGAGAGTCCTGACAATGCGCTCGGAGGCACCACTTGCCATCATGCACATCCCGATGACCGATGCCAGGGCAATGAGCCAGGCGATCTGCCCCGCCACCCCCCCGAAAGCCATCATCGGGTCATTGAATGCGTTAAGCCAGTCTTGCAGCACTGGGGCCTCACCGGGTTGGAGCAAGTGAGTGAGGCCGACCACCATGGCTGCCAGCATCAGGGAGAGGAAGGCATGGCATTTGAGCCAGGCAATGCCTGTGACCACGGTCAGCATGCCTGCTAGCAGGCAGACAAAAGGCCACCATGCAGCGGTATCGACGGGGGGCATCTGAGCAAGAAGGATCATGTGGGCGCACTCGGTTTGGGTGAAGGGGTATTTTGGGACTTGTTCTGGGTGGTGGCCAAGATCTTTTCCTGACTTCAATCCAGACATCAGGATCTTGCATGGGCTTCAGGATTGATTGAATCGCTCCAAGGCATTTAGATGTCCCCATGATCTCGCGTATCGCCCATTCACCCACACCCAGTCACTGATTCATGCCCAAGTTACCTCACAAGGATCACCCTCTGGTGAAGGCAAAAAAATCCGGAATCCACGGGCATGGAGGCTACGCCAGAACGGCTATCAGCAAGGGTAAGCGGATCATCGAATATGTGGGCCCCCTGGTCAGCAAGGAGGAAGCTGCCGAGGCATTGAGCGAACAGAACGAGTATATTTTTACCCTCGACGAAGACCACGATATTGATGGCAGCGTGCTCTGGAACCTGGCGCGCTACCTCAACCACAGTTGTGAGCCCAACTGTGAGAGTGACATTCGCAAGGGGCGGGTTTGGATTTATGCCACCCGGGCCATCGCCAAAGGTGAAGAACTGACCTACAACTACGGCTACGAACTCGACGGTTTCGAGGACCGACCCTGTCGCTGTGGTTCCGATCAATGCCAGGGTTACATGGTGGCCGAGGAACACTTCAAATCCTTGAAAAAAAGGCTCCGCAAGCAAAAGAAGAACCCGTCATGAATCCCTTACCAACCCTCTATGTCGCCACGGGCAATGCCCACAAGCTGAAAGAAATCAATGCGCTGCTGGGTGCTGATGTCAGGTGTGTTTCCATGCAGTCGCTGGGAGAGCTGCCTGAGCTGATTGAGGATGAAGACACTTTTGAGGGCAATGCCTTGGCCAAGGCCACTCAGCTGGCTGAGTGGATGATGGCTCAGGGAGTGGGGGAGGCCCCATGGATGACCCTCGCCGACGATTCGGGCCTTGAGGTGGATGCACTGGGGGGGCAGCCCGGGGTCAAGTCAGCCCGCTATGCAGCTGATGAAACGGGTTCAGCGGGCAATGCCCCGGATGAGGCCAACAATGCCAAGGTGCTACGCTTGATGCAAGGTGTGCCGGCTCAGGAGCGCACCGCACGCTTCCGTTGTTCGCTGGCTCTCTACCAGCCACCCATTGCCGGTCAGAGTGCGCGGTCCTGGCGTTTTGATGGGACCTGTGAGGGCATCCTGCGTGATGCCTTGGTGGGTGGGCATGGCTTTGGCTATGATCCGATGTTTCAGCCCCAGGGCCATGATCAGACCTTCGGCGAGCTGGGCGCTGCGATCAAGGATCAGATCAGTCATCGTAGCCGAGCCCTGCAGCTGCTCAGGCAGTTCTTGCAAACTTTCGATCCTGCCACCGACCAAGGCCCCGCCTAGCCAAGTGCATGAAAACATCCCCCACCGGCGATCAGAGATGGTTTGAGCAGTTATCGGTGCGAGCATGGCTCCCGCTCTGCCTGATTACCCTGATGGTTGATCTGGTGGCCGATCCCAGCTCGACAAGCCCTGCGGAGCCTCAAATAGAACCGGGTGATTCAGCCGCGGCTTATCTGGAACCCCAGGCTGGCTGGATGGCGACCACCCTGGATGCCCGGCAGCTCAAGGGG
>JALRAZ010000449.1 GCA_023257935.1 Verrucomicrobiota bacterium | reverse complement strand
TCCAATCTTTATCACCACCGGGGGCAGGGCCAGCTTGCCGAAGAGTTGGTTTCGCGCATTGGCTCAGGCAAAGTTTTCTTTTCAAACAGTGGAGCTGAAGCCAACGAGGGCTTGTTCAAATTGGCCCGGCGCTACGGCCATGAGCAGGGGCGCCATGAGATCATTACCTTCACTCAGTCTTTCCATGGTCGCACACTCGGTGGCATCGCAGCCACAGGCCAGATGAAGGTTAAGGAAGGGTTTGGCCCCATGACCCCTGGCTTTGTTCACGCCGAATTCAACGACCTGAATTCAGTTAAACAACGTATCAGTCCCTCGACAGTCGCCATCATGCTCGAAGGAATCCAAGGCGAGGGAGGCATCCGGCCAGCCACTGGGGTATTCTTAAAGGGGTTGCGTCAACTCTGTCAGGAACATGATTTGCTCCTTTTGTGGGATGGGGTCCAATGCGGGCATTATCGAACAGGTCATTTTCAAAGCTACCAATCAATCCTCAAGGAGGCATCTAGCGATGTCAATTTCATGCCTGACGCCATCGCCATGGCCAAATCACTAGGCGGAGGCTTTCCCATTGGAGCTTTCTGGGTAAGGCAGCAGCACGCATCACTGCTGGGGCCTGGCTCTCATGGGACAACCTATGGGGGCAATCCTCTGGCTTGTGCGGTAGCTCTTGAAATATTGCACATCATAGAACAGGAGGGTCTTGCCGATCAGGCACGAAAGATGGGGGATGCATTGCGTAAGGGACTCACTGAGCTGAAAGAGTCTTATGAGGATTATATCGAGGATATACGAGGCATGGGGCTGATGCTTGGCTTGGTCCTCAGGGAGGACTCACCTTTGGCAAAGAAAAGCGAAGGCCCGGTTTCACTGACTGCTGTCAAGCGCTTACACGATCATGGCTTACTTACCATCCCATCAGGAACTCAAGTCATTCGACTGCTGCCGGCACTGAACATTCAGGAGGCTGAGGTATCGATGACTCTTTCCATCATTCAAAAAGCACTGAAAAACATTTAACATGAAACATTTTCTTAGTCTTGAAACTTGCGAGCACCATGACTTGGTTCGATTGCTTGATCTGGCCGATCAAATGAAGGCAACCCGCGGGCAAAGCAACTTGCAGCCCCTTCAAGGACAGACTTGGGCCCTGATTTTCTCAAAATCCTCCACCCGCACTCGTGTCTCCTTTGAAGTGGGTATCCGTGAGCTGGGCGGCAAAGTGATTTTTTTGGCTGCCAGTGAGATGCAACTGGGCAGGGGAGAGCCTATCAAGGATACAGCTCGTGTACTCGGTAGAATGGTTCATGGTGCGGTCATCAGGACCTACGATCACCAGGATGTGGTGGATTTTGCTCATTACGGAAGGATTCCCACCGTCAATGCCCTGACCGACCATGCTCACCCTTGTCAGATCGTGGCCGATTTGATGACTATCCGAGCAAGGCTCGGCGGATTAGAGGACAAGGTCATTACTTTTGTCGGCGATGGTGCCTGCAACGTGGCGACTTCATGGATTTATGCAGCCATGAAATTTGGATTTCGCCTTAATGTAGCTTGCCCTAAGGGTTTTGCTCCGGATGTCGATCTTGTGCGTCAAGCCGGAAGTAATGTTCAAGTCACTGAGGATTTGAAGGCGGCTGCTGAGGGGAGTGATGTGCTCTACACAGATGTGTGGATTTCCATGGGCAAAGAGACCGAATCGGAATCACGCCTAGCACAGTTCGCTGGCTACCAGATTGACCATGCATTGATGGACCTCGCCAAACCTGGTGCCCTGTTAATGCACTGTCTACCAGCTTATCGCGGTAAGGAGGTCACCGAGGCAATACTCGAGGCGCATGCTGACACCATCTTTGATCAAGCTGAAAACAGACTTCATGCTCAGAAAGCCATCCTCAGCTGGTTGGTTTCTTGATGACACCCATGACGCTATCGGTGGGAATGCTTCTAAAATTCTTGAAGCTTTGCGGCCGCTCTCGCACATTCTAAATATGATGCTGTCACTCAGATACGCATGGACGAGCCTCCTGATGCTCTTTTTTCTATCCTCTGCTCTGGCCCAGGATTCATCCGATTCTCAATCTTTTCGGCTACTGCAGCAGGAATCTGAAGAGCGCTACAGAAAGCTCCTCGCCGAAATCGAAGACTTGCAGGCCGCCAACTTAGCCTTACTTCAGCGTATGGATGGTCTTGAGCGAGATAATCGCGACCTTCGCAGCAAACTGGCGGCTTTACCGCAAAGCGCCATATCGGATGCAGATCTCAACAAAGTTTCACAAGAACTGATCGAAAGGATTCGTACGGTCGATTCCAAACGGGCCGAAGACAATCGCGTCCTAGTGAAACAAATCGAAGACCTCATTAAGGCTACTAATAAGGCATCAAGGCTTGCCACGCCTAAACCTGCAAGCCCAGTCAATGACAAGCCCAGGCGGGTGCCCCGAGAGATTGCCGAAGTCACGATTGAACCTGGCTACACCATCTCTGCCATCGCTGAAGCCTACCGCAAAGAGGGATACGATATGAGCGCTGACGATATCCTCGAGGCCAATCCTAGCATTACTGATCCAAGACGCATCAAGGTGGGGGATGTCATTATCATTCCTATCAAGTGGTAAAAGGGCCCAGCCCTGCCAGACATGAAATTACTTCGTCGACTGCATCTTTACTTGGGTTGCTTTTTCGCACCGCTCCTTCTCTTTTTTACCGCTACGGGCTGGCTTCAAACCGTTAGCATGCATCGTAACAAGGCCACCGGAGAGGCAGAATCCGGAGCGTGGTGGCAGAAATTGACCTCCATTCATGTGGATCAGGTCTACCCATTGGACAGCGCTGATGCTTTTGACCCTGCCCTTTTTCAATATCTGGTGGTCGCTATGTCCATCTGCCTGATAGCGACGGTTCTCCTAGGAGTCTACTTGGCATTTAAAACCCTCCGCTCCAAATGGCTGCTAATTGTCATGCTACTGGGAGGAGTGCTCCTGCCATGCCTGCTGCTATGGCTGGGGAATATCAGAGAGTGAATCTATGCACCGGTGATGGGTATCTTGGCAGCCAGTTTAATCCTGACTGTGAGTCTGACTGGGCTAGGCCTCCTAGCCATGCTGAGTATGTCGTATCAGATCACCCAGACCCACTTAGTGATTTCCATTCTGGGGTTGCCACTCAGGCGCATAAAGCTTTCGACGATTGTCTCTGTGTCCAAACGTCGCCGCTACCGTGCTGAGCACTGGTTATCAACTTGGCAAGTCAGCCATCGCAAACTGGTCATTCGCAGGGACAGAGGGTGGTTCCGCGAAATGGTTATCACACCAAAATACCGCTACGTGTTTCGCAAAGCTCTGGAAACGGCTGTGTCGCAAAGCAAACTCAATGTCACCAGAGCCTAGTTAATCCAATGGCTTGGGGCGTTAGCGCTTTATCGCTGGATTTCGAAACCATCGAGCAA
>JALRAZ010000393.1 GCA_023257935.1 Verrucomicrobiota bacterium | reverse complement strand
CTCCCATCTGAGCGATGGGGGCTTCGGGCAGGATGAGGTCGGCACCCTCGATCAGGATCAGCAGGTCGGCTTCAAGGTTGGGCTGAGAACCGTGCCTGGAGCGGGAGCACAAACACATCTGGCGGAGCATCTCCAAGGCCAGTGTTGGGTTACCAATAGCTTCCTGCAAATGCCTTTCAAATGAATCAGCAATAGCCTTGCCATCGTCGATTGCATCCTTGTTAAGCATGCGCTGGATGGTCATCTGCTCGTTATCCAGGCCGCTACGCCAGCGGACCCAAGCCTGTTTCATGGCTTCTCGATGGGATGGGTGCAGAAATCTGATTGGGCCGTTGAGCTCGTAGACCAGCAGCATGAAATGGGGCAGGTCCCAGTGATGCAGCAGGAAAGGGAGCAGGGAGACGTAATCCTCCTCCTCGCCTTGCTTCTGATAGAAGAGGTCATGGATATTGCCGGTGAGTGCTACCGTGCGAGTCTGGCCAGCATTGAGCATGCGCCCGACCTGCTTGAGGAAGCTGGGTGATTCCTGGCTCATGGTTTGGATCGAGGGTGGGCTTGGGAGGCAATGCGGGGCTGCAGCATCTTAGGGTGGAACACTTCCTTGCGCACTGCGGCACGCTGGTGTTCGAACAGCTCAAAATCCCTCACGCTGTGGGGTTCGAAGGTTGGGGTCGGCTGATCATAAACAATCGATGCGCCGGGGTGATTGGCATGGCCTTCCCCCTGCCAGTCCCAATACTGCGACAGGCCAATGAGTCGATCCCCGACGTAGATGGCCTCATTGAGCTCGTGGGTGACGATGATGAGGGTGTAGTCCGGCAGCCTGCCCGCTGCCTTGGCCTGCTGGTTCTCTGCGTAAAGCTCGAGCAAGGCTTTCTGGAGCTCTTCTCGGGTGGCTTCATCCAGGGCCCCAAAAGGTTCATCCAGTAGGATGATTTCCGGTTTCATGACCATGGCCTGAGCGATGGCAACCCGCTGCCGCATGCCTCCAGACATTTCATGGGGGTAGAGTTTCATGGCGTCCTTGAGCCTGACTCGCTCCAGCATGGCGGCAGCCAGTTGTAGGTGCTCCCCTCGTAGTGTGCGCCAGCGTTTCCACTGAAAGAGCCGCTCAGGGATGGATGTCTGATCCAGTTTCAGGCCCAGTGCCACATTTTCCAGAGCGCTGAGGAAGGGGAAGAGGGAATAATGCTGGTAGACAATGCCCCGATCACGCCCGGGGCCATCCACCGGTCGGGGTGGGGTGGTGGGCGAGGTTGCATGGACCAGGATCCTGCCCGCTTTGGGCAAGTGGGTCCCGACGATCGCCCGCAGCAAGGTGGATTTGCCGCAGCCGCTGGGGCCCACCAGGCTGACAAACTGGCCACGCTCGATATCCAGGTGGACGTCATGCAACACCCGTTTAGGCCCAAACCAATGGGATAGGGACTGGCATTGCAGGGCCAGCTCTGGGTTGGACTCTCCGGGGTATTCAGGCAGCTGGGACGACATGGTAGGCATCAATGTTGAGAGTGAAACCAGGGTGCCAACCTGCGTTGAAGGGTGCGGAGCAAACTGTCCATGAAAAACCCAAACCCAGCCAGAATGGCCAGATAGGGGTAGACCACGCCCATGTTGAGTAGCTTGGACTGAATGCGGATGCGATACCCAAACCCAACGTCCCCAAAAAGCATTTCGGCAGCGATCAGGTAGACCATGGCTGGGCCAATCATCAGGCGGGTCGCATCCATTAACTTGGGCAGGATGTAGGGGAAAATGATGTTCCCCACCACTTCCATGTGCGAGGCGCCAAGGGTGTAGGCCTTGTATTGCAGCTCTTCAGGGAATTCCTTTACCGCCTGATACACCGTGATGGCCATGCTGGGGAGGATGCCGAACACAATCATGGTGATGTACATTTTCATGCCGAGGCCCACCAGGGCCATGAATACCGCAATCACCGCTGTGGCGGGCACCTTGGCCAGGAAGGAAAGGGGGGGGTGCAGCAGGGCTTCAATCCATTGAAGGCAACCCATGGCCAATCCGAGCACGCAGGAGCCCAGCACCGCTAGCCCAAGACCGGCCGTCAGGCGGGTGAGGGTAGCCCAGGCATCATCGGTCAGCCACCGATCCTCCAGGCGTTCGTTCCATTGTACGGAACGTTCCAGTCCTTCAGTCAGTTGGGACCAATTCGGGATGGTGGTGTCTCTCGGGTTTTTTTGGTGTTGTCGGTAGGAAAGCCAGCTGTAGCCGGCCAACATCATGGCTACTGAGAGCAGCCCGAGAATGATCCGGGTGGTCGAAGCAATCGGGCGACGAATCATGCCTTCTTTTTTAAACCGGCCTCTAAGAACTTGGCCATGATAAAAATCCGACACCGGTTTCACTGGATAGATCCCTGAGCCTGACTCGTAATCAGGCAATTTGACATTCCAGGCTCAATCCAGTCGAACTTTTCAGGGTTCATCTGGTTGGGGGTATGCTTGTTTGGGATGATTTTGAACGGATGGCTGGGTGATCCCAAGCCTTGCAACAACCCGCAGGCCCTCTTGATGATTAGCTGGTACCTGCACAGGTGCGGATGGCCACCCCATGACGCATGAAATAGGGGATCCTTACCACATGGTGTAGGGTGAATGGGTGGAAAAGAAAAAATTGCCAATATTATTTAATAATGGCATTGTTCCTGCAGTCATTAGGTTCATAAACCCCTCCTGCGCTGCCCTCATCAACCGGAGGGTGGGAGCCAGGATAACCCTCTACCCAAGGCAAATCATGCAGCAAAAACTTCGTTTTCTTTTTTCCCTGGCTCACCGAGCCCTCATGACAGGGCTAGCCGGCTGGTTGATGACCCTCAATCTGGCTCAAGCCCAGGCCCCGCAGCCATGGCCCGGTCTGCAGATCCGGCCCGTCCCTGGCGGGGTGGATTTGTTAGCCTCCCCCAGTGGGGAAAGCCCTTCAGAGATCAGCGGTGAGTGGCGCCTGCAGCGAAGCAGTGACTTGGAGCAATGGGAGGATGTATTGCGGGGTCCTGCAGCCACGTTCCTGTCAGCCGATGCCACCCTCCTGCAACATGCGGCGGCCGATACCCCTCAAATGTTCTGGAGGCTGGTGGTGGGCCAGCAGGTGATGGCCACGGCCAGTCATGGGGATGAGGTCTTTGGGTTCGCCCAGGCGCTTGCCAGCGAGCAGGCAAAGCACGAAGGCCTGAGCCTGGAGGCTTTTGCCCGCCGCTACGCCCAGCCCAATTCATGGCTCACTGAGCTGGGTTTTGACCCGGAGGCAGCGGATTACTTTGACGAATTCCAGCTCCCGTTATTTGATCGCGTCCGCGCCCTGTCTACGATTCCTGGCTCCTCTGATGGATTCTTTAAATCCTTTCCTCTTCGGGAAACCCGACTCGCTGCTCCCGAACAGGCGATCTACGCTGAGCAGGGCATGGTGGCGACCCTCCGAACTGGGGCACACAGCTTTGCCGACGCCTACTACCAGATCTTCAATGCTCACCTGC
>JALRAZ010000298.1 GCA_023257935.1 Verrucomicrobiota bacterium | reverse complement strand
CGAGCGAGTCACCCAACAGATGCAGGCCATCCTGGATCGATCGGCATCACTGGTCAGGGAACGCCTGGATGGTTTCAAGGCAGGTACTTTCCAGGCAAAGGAGTCATTGGACGATGGATCGGTGCTTTCAGTCAGGGTTTGTTTAAGTCCATCTCACTGCCGCTTTGATTTCACTGGTAGCGCCCCGGTGCACACAGGGAACCTCAATGCCACCCCAGCCATCGTCAACAGCGTCGTACTTTACGTCCTGAGGTTGCTCCTTAGCGACAGCATCCCCTTGAATGAAGGGCTCCTCAAACCCATCGAAATCATCCTTCCAGAGGGCATGCTCAACCCTCCATTTGTCGACCAGGCCGAGCAATGTCCACCGGTGGTTGGGGGTAATGTGGAAACCAGCCAGCGTCTGGTGGATCTCCTCCTCAAGGCCCTGGGGGTAGCAGCCTGTTCTCAAGGAACCATGAACAACCTCATTTTCGGGAACGAAGCCTTCAGTTATTATGAAACCATCTGCGGCGGAGCTGGGGCAACCCCTCAGGGGCCCGGGGCTGATGCGGTGCATACCCACATGACCAATACCGCAATCACCGACCCAGAAATCTTGGAATCACGCTATCCGGTGCGGCTACACGAATTTGCCATCCGCATTCAGTCTGGCGGCGGTGGCAAGCATGTCGGGGGCGCGGGTATTCGTCGCGAACTCGAATTCCTGGAACCGGTGAGCGTTTCCTTCATCACCCAGCATCGCACCCAGGGACCCTACGGTTTGGCCGGTGGGGCAGCGGGCCAACCGGGAAAACAATACCTGATGGAGCCGAGCGGCCGGAGGGAATGGCTGCCTCCCATAGGCGCCAAGCACTTGAATGCTGGCGATCGCCTGGTCCTTGAAACACCAGGCGGTGGCGGTTATGGTCGAAGCTGACAGGTTCGCTTTGTGGAAACATTCCCTCCAGGAGCAGGCCTGACTGCGGATCATGTGTCCCTTGAATCAAGCAGCCCATTTAAGAAGTCAATGCCAGAGAGTCGACGGTATCATCCGCCGCCTACTTCGGTGTTGCCCACCCTGGGGGTTGCTCCTGGCAAGCATGGCCATGGCACAGGAATCCCCTCCCCTTGCTCCAACAACTCCCCCTCTCCCCCCTGCTCACTCGGCTGCCAACACAGCTGACGCCACGCCAGCTCAACTCACTGAATGGGCCGAAGCTGGCGAGGTGCAAGCTCAATTCAGCCTTGCTCTGGCCTATTTTAATGGGGAGGCCGTGGAGCAGGACATGGGTAAGGCAGCTTTCTGGTTTGAGCAGGCTGCTTTGCAGGGGCATCCCAATGCCCAATACAACTTGGGAGTCCTTTTCGTCCAGGGGCAAGGCGTCGAGAAAGATTTCAAGCAGGCAGCCAAGTGGTTTCAGGCTGCGGCCGACCAGGGAGAAGCCACCTCGCAATACAACATGGGGATTTTTTACCTGAATGGGCTTGGGGTGCCGGCCGACCCAGCCGAATCCCTGCGTTACTTCAGTTCAGCTGCTGCCCAAGGAGATGCGAGAGCTCAATTCCAGCTCGGTGTGGCGATCGCTCGAGGGGAAGGCGTGCAGCAGGACTTTCCCGAAGCTTATCTCTGGATCCGCCTCGCAGCCAAGGCGGGCCATCAAGAGGCCAATTCGGTAATGGATGAGCTGATCGAGCTCATGACTCCTGAAGACTTGTTCGCTGGCCGACTGCTCAATGCCCAGCGAGGGGACGCTGAAGATCAATACGAAGTGGCGATGGCCTACGACTCGGGGCATGGAGTGGCCATGGACCCAGACAAGGCAATCGAATGGCTCAAAGCCTCAGCAGAACAGCAGCACCCAGAAGCACAGTTAAAACTGGGCCAGGCATATGCCTCAGGCCAAGGGGTTGCTCAGGATTTCAAAGAGGCGGCCAAGTGGTATCGACTCACCGCCGAGCAGGGTCACCGGCAAGCCCAGTTCTATCTTGCCAACATGTATGAGAGCGGCATGGGGGTGGCAAAAGATCTCAGCATGGCGATGGATTGGTATCGCAAGGCAGCTGAAGCTGGCATGATGGAGGCGCAATTCAGGATGGGGGCAGCCACAGCCTCAGGTCAGGGCACCGAAGCCGATATGGAGCAAGCCCGTGACTGGTTTGAAATGGCAGCCGGACGTGGGGAGATCCGGGCACAGTTCAACCTTGGGCTCTTACTTGAATCAGAGTCGGAGGGAACCAGCCAACCTGCGGAAGCATTCAGCTGGTATGAGAGGGCAGCCCAGGCAGGTGATGCCAGAGCGCAGTACCGCCTTGCACGGCTGCTTGCCGAAGGCAGAGGGGTAGAAAAAAACCTTGAGCAAGCCATCGAATATTACCAGGCAGCTGCCGAGCAGGGGCATCCCGGAGCCCAGGCTGTTTTGGGTATGAACTACCTCAGAGGCATGGGCGTGGAGCAAGATATGGAGCAGGCTCGCCACTGGCTGGGTGAGGCCGCCAATCAGGATGATCCCATGGCACTATATAATTTGGGCTTCCTGCTCGACACGAGTGATCAGGCCGATGAGCAGGCCGCTGCTTTGGACTACTACACTCGCGCTGGGAATCTGGGTGTCGTCCCGGCTCAGTTGAGATTGATCGAGATCCATCGACAAAGACAGTCAGGGCCAAGTGATACCGAGCAAATCATCTATTGGACCCGGGCCGCGGCTGAAGGAGGCGTGCTCGCATCGCAGTACAACCTGGCGATGATCCTGCTGGGCCAGGAGCCCCAGGCGAGCGTGGAAGCTCAGCAAGCTGAGGAAGCAGCCAGTTGGCTTGCCAAAGCAGCCTCTAGCGGGCACCAACCATCCATGGTCGCACTGGCCTCCCTGATGCTTGAAGGCAAGGGAGTTATTCGGGATCCAGCGGCGGCGGCAGATTGGTTCCTACAGGCATCCAAAGCCGGCAGCCTGCTGGCTCAGTTCAATCTAGGCGTGCTTCACGAGGAGGGGCTGGGCGTTGAGCAGGACTGGGTCAAGGCCGCCAAGTGGTATGACCACGCTGCCAATCAGGACCATCCCCTGGCTCAATGGAATCTTGCCCTAATGTATGATGCAGGCAGGGGTGTTCCCCGTAGCGAGGCCATGGCCTTCAAATGGTTTGAACGGGCCGCCAAACAAGGTTTGGCAGATGCATGCCTGGCAGTGGCCACTTTTTATATGGATGGCCGACTCCACCCTCAAGACGTTGAACGAGCCACCCTATGGCTTGAGCGCGCAGTCCGTGGCGGCTGCGAAGCGGCATTGGAACCCCTCGAGAAAATCCGAAGTCTCAAAGCCGAGCCGGAGTTGAAGGAGGAGAACTCGCCTGAGACAGGAACCCTTGAGGAGGACACGGCAGGGACTTCAACGCAGGAAGCCTTAGCACCCGTTTTCGAGTAGGGCTTCACAGGCAGACGCCCTGTCTCAAGAAGCTGAATCTTCCCATTGGCGTGATCGGTCCAAGGCTTTGCCCCATCCAGTCATCAAACGCCTTACTTGGGCTGGTTTCATACCAGGCTTGAAACGGGAATCGATTTGCCATTGCCTTGAAATCTCATGTCGGCTTTTCCAGTAACCCACAGCCAAGCCCGCTAGGTAGGCCGCACCCAATGCGGTGGTTTCAGCCACTTTAGGTCTGAGCACGGGAACCCCCATTAGGTCCGATTGAAACTGCATCAGTAGACCATTCAGGGATGCACCGCCATCGACCCTGAGTTCCTTGACTGGAACCCCCGCATCCTTTTCCATAGCCCGGACAATATCCACCACTTGATAAGCAATCCCTTCCAAAGCCGCCCGAGCGATGTGGCCGGCCTGTGTCCCACGGGTCAGACCCACGATGGTCCCCCTGGCATAGGGATCCCAGTGCGGAGCCCCGAGTCCTGCAAAAGCAGGCACCAAATAAACCCCGCCATTATCCTCCACCTGTCGAGCCAGTGGCTCGATATCAGAAGATTTGCCGATGATGCCAAGCCCATCCCTGAGCCATTGGGTTACCGCCCCCGCAATGAACACGCTCCCTTCGAGCGCGTATTCGGTTTCCTTCCCGATTTTCCAGGCAACCGTTGAGAGCAGATTGTTTTTGGATACCTTGGGTTTGTTGCCCGTATGCATGAGCATGAAGCAACCGGTTCCATAGGTGTTCTTCACCATGCCAGGTGAGCCACATGCCTGGCCAAAAAGAGCAGCCTGCTGATCACCAGCCAAGCCTGCCACGGGTATGGAGCCACCAAGCAGGGAAGTTTCAAAATAGATTTCGCTCGAGGAACGGATCTCCGGAAGGGTCTGCGGCGGGATCCCAAATAGATCCAGTAGATCTTTATCCCATTTCCCTTTGCGCAAGTCCATCAACAGGGTACGGCTGGCATTGGTTACATCGGTGAGGTGGTGAACGCCCCCGGACAAATGCCAAAGCAGCCAGGAATCTACCGTACCAAAAGCGAGCTTTCCCTCACGAGCGAGCCTTCGCGCCCCTTTGACATGCTGAAGGATCCAACGCATTTTCGTGCCACTGAAGTAAGCATCCAAGACAAGACCTGTCTTTTTTTGGATCAGAGGTGCCAGACCCTGGGATCGGAGTTCATCACAAAAAGGAGCGGTCCGACGATCCTGCCAGACAATGGCTGGACCAATGGGTTCGCCAGTCTCACGATTCCAGGCGACGGTGGTCTCACGTTGATTGGTGATACCAATGGCCGCGATGTCCTGAGGCTTGAGGCCCGCTTTGCGGACGGCGGCCTTGGCAACCTTAAGCTGTGTCTTCCAAATCTCATTGGGATCATGTTCCACCCAACCTGGTTTGGGATAAATCTGTGTGAATTCCTGCTGAGCTACAGCCCGGATGCCAGATTGACGGTCGAAGATGATGGCTCGGGAACTGGTGGTGCCCTGATCGAGTGCCAGAATGGTTTTCATGATGACGTCTTGTGCTAAGGTGATTCTGGTTTTCAGCCCCAGAGGGTCTGGTAGATCTGCGCAGCAAGCCACCCCCCAATGAGAGGGCCAATGCCAGGAATCCAGGCGTAATCCCAATGACTGCGACCCTTGCCATGAATCGGCAAGAGCGTATGCGCTAGCCGAGGCCCAAGATCTCGCGCGGGGTTGATGGCGTAGCCTGTGGGTCCACCCAGTGAAAGGCCGACCGATAGGACAATCAAACCGACTAAAACGGGGCCAAAACCTGTATCGAATCCAGACTCTGGCACCAGGTTATCAGGCCTCAATACGGTTAATACCCCAAGGACGAGGACCAGGGTTCCGATGATCTCAGAAAACAGGTTGGAGGGCGCATGCCTGATGGCAGCGCTGGTGCTGAATGCCGCCAGCTTGGTGTCCGCATCGGGAGTCTCCTTCCAGTGAGGTAGGTAGGTCAACCAGACAAGGGTGGCTCCCAGCATGGCGCCTAACATCTGAGCCAGGATGTAGCCAGGCGCCTGAGCCCAGGTAAAACCACCATGACCGATGGCGGCGACGGCAACAGTCACCGCAGGATTAAGATGCGCTCCACTGATGGCCCCAACCATGTAGACAGAAAGGGTCACGGCCAGTCCCCAACCCAGGGCGATGACGAGCCAACCAGCCTGAAAACTCTTGGACTTGTTCAAGAGCACCCCGGCCACAACCCCATTGCCCAGCAAAATAAGCATCATCGTACCAAAAAATTCGGCGATATATGGATTCATAAGGAAGCAGGCACCACTATAGTGACTCGAGAAGAGCCACGACAAGCGCTAAGAACCTAACTGAAAAGAGCGCACTCCCAAGACAGGCTGGTTGCCAGTCAGATACGACTCGTGATAGGTTAAAGATCATGCCGATCACGCCCGAACATGCCAGTTCCATGGCCTGGATCATCCAGTTGCTGTTCTTGGCAGGAGTCCTGCGCATGACCTGGTTATTACTTTTTGGTAAAGAGAGAAAGCGAACCTCGGAAAAGGGATCCAACCCGCACAAGCTCAAGCGAATCCGGCTGGTAAGCTGGGTCATCACCCTGGGATTCCTGGGCATACTGGCCTACCAGGCCACCTGGCAGCTAGGCGGTTTCCTTCGCCCCCAGTTTGTCAGTTTCATGCAGAAGCATGATCGCCGAGTCTTTAACCCGGCCCTACATATTCAGCGGGGAAACATCCTGGATCGTCGAGGAAGATTGCTCGCCGAGAACCATCAGGACGGCGCTCACATCGGTCGCCGCTATTCTCTGGGTGCAGCCGCAGCTCACCTGGTGGGATACTTTCACCCATCCTATGGGATTCATGCGCTGGAATCGGCAGCCAACCCCATGCTTTCAGGGCTAGAAGACTTCAGCGTGGAAGGTTGGCAATCGGTTCACCGCCAACTGATCACCCGAGAAAAACTCCCTCAGGGCAAAGATCTTAGGATGACCTTGGATGGAAGCCTGCAACAGGCCATTTATCAGCAGATGGCGGGTCAGCGGTATGACTCAGGGGCCGGCGCACTGGCTGGCAAGCCGCTGCGAGGAGCAGCTGTGGTGCTGGACATACGCGATGGCTCCATCCTGAGTGCCTGCAGTACCCCTTCCTTCGACCCGAACCACCTCAAGGAAACGCTCGGGAATAAGGCTGCCCCTGGATCCCCTCTGGTAAATCGCGCCTTGCATGGTCTTTATCCACCCGGATCCATCTTCAAGGTCGCTATCGGCTCCTACTACCTGGATAAACACTCACTGGGAGCGAACTTTCCTTTGACCATGGATTGTGGACCAGAATATCGAACCCCCGATGGCAAGGGGATCATCCGCGATTATGTCTACTATGCCTACCAATCACGAGGAGCCAAATGGCCTGGCTTCGGTCGTATTGATCTGGCCAAGGCTATAGAGCAGTCCTGCAATGTTTATTTCGCAACCGTCGGTGCGACCATCGGCAAGGATGGATATGACTGGCTGCGTCGCCTGATGCGTCTGGATCAACCGCTGACCCTTTACAGCGGGCCGAGTGATCAAATCCAATCAGCTCGCTCACGGCTACCTCAGGTCAAACAGGGAGATGTTTTTGAAATGGCCATGATGGGCATAGGGCAAGGAAAGTTGATGGTCACTCCCCTGCATATGGCCATGATTACCGCCAGCATCGCGAATGATGGCATCCTGATGAGCCCAAGGCTCACCTTTGCTGAGCCCGCAAGCCAGTTGGGCCGTGTGATGGGAGAGTCGACAGCATTGCAGATGCAGGGGATGATGGAGCGAGTGACCCAGGCTGGGACAGCGCGCAAAGCGTTTGATGGTTGCCTCATTCGCTCCGGTGGCAAGACGGGTTCAGCAGAAAACCCCAATGGTGCGGCTCACGCCTGGTTTGTCGGCTTCGCTCCAGTCCAGCGGCCCCAGCTGGCGGTGGCCATCCTGGTTGAAAACGGTGGATCCGGCGGAGCCGTCGCGGCTCCCTTGGCACGCTATGCGCTGGAGCAGGCAATGAGCCTTGGCCTGATGAGCCCATGAGTCATTGGCTCCCTTGAGGACGGAGGATCGATTTTAGCCCTTTCGTGGTCGAGTCATCTGAATTAAGCTGATGGAATGGGCAAGGAAACATTCGGACAACTCGGCTATCCTGGTCGCCTGATTGCGGTCGAGGGACTCGATGGTTCGGGTAAGTCAACCCAGATCAAGCTGATCAAGCGTTGGATGGAACTGCAAGGCCTGAAGGTTTTCTTCAGTGAGTGGAACTCTTCAGTATTGGTCAAGTCGGCTACCAGCAAAGGCAAGAATCGAGAGCTGCTTACCCCTACCACTTTCAGCCTGATCCACGCCACCGACTTCGCCGACCGCTACGAACGCCAGTTGGTGCCGCTACTCCGAGCTGGCTACCTGGTTCTCTGTGACCGCTACATTTTCACGGCTTTTGCTCGGGATACCGTCCGGGGTTGTTCGCCCAAGTGGGTGCGAGGGATTTACGAGTTTGCCGCACAGCCCGACCTGGTTTTTTTCTTCCGGGCTCCCTTGGAAACCACGCTAGGCCGTATTCTAAGAGGAAGGCCTTCACTGAAATATTTTGAGGCGGGAATGGATCTCAATCTCTCTCACGATATCTATGAGTCGTTTCGCCTGTTTCAAGGCATGCAGCTGGAGCAATACCTGGCTATGAGCAGTGAATTCAATTTCCTGCTCATTGATGCCAAGGGGACGGTGGAAGAACAGCAGAGCCGACTCAGGCAGCTGATCTGCCAACATATCGAACTGGGTCACTACCAAAGCAATCGATGACATGAGCAAGCCAGGTAGCCAACGCATTGCAAGGAAACCAAGAAGCACTTGGAAAAAAACCAATTTTCGTCAGCAACTTCAGGTCGATGAACCCGTCGCATCACCCACTCATTTCTATGGACAGGGTCTGCCCAATGTCGATACCGAAGCACTGACAGGCAAACTCATCGTGTTGGAAGGGGCTGACGGTTCGGGCCGCTCGACCCAAATCCGCAAGCTTGTGGACTGGCTGGAAGGCAACGGCCATGCGGCCGTTCAGGTGGGCATCAAACGTTCAACCCTGGTGAGCGAGGAGCTTGAAAAGGCTCAGGAGGGGAACATCCTCAGCCACACCACCATGAGCCTTTTTTATGCCACCGATTTTGCCGATCAGCTTGAAAACATCATCATCCCAGCCCTAAGTGCGGGATTTATCGTCATCGCCGACCGATACATTTACACACTGATGGCCCGAGACATGGTGCGCGGCATGGATCAGCGATGGGTGACCAATTTATACGGGATGGCTTTGGTGCCCGATGCCGTTTTTTATCTGGACGTTTCTCCCTCTCAGCTGATTCAGCGGAACCTGTCCAAGAACCAAACCCTGGACTACTGGGAAAGTGGCATGGACCTTGGGCTGAGCCGCGACATGTTTGATAGTTTCGTGGCCTACCAACAACGCATGAAGAAAGCCTTCATGCGCATGCAGAGAACCTACCGCTTCCAGATCATTGATGGGGAGCAGCAACCCAATGCGGTCTACGATGAACTGATCACTGCGGTCAACCAAACCATCTTTGGTGCTTAGACCCATTCCAGACTGAGCCTTTTCTCCAACACACGGTAGCAGTCAGGCAGATCGAAAGACTCAAGCACACCTGGGAGAAACGATGACAAGGGCCATGAATAGGCCTCCGATATCGCCACTGATTGGTAGGAGGCAAGGCCGCCCTTTAGGGTGAGGGCATCAACCGAATCATTGAGTAGGGCGGCAAAGGTTGCAGGCAGCGTACCCCAGCCTTGAGCCACGAGGTGGACGCTCTCATGACCGGTTGAAGCCATCCAGCGCAACACCTGAAGGAGATCCCACACCTTTTGCCCAAGGTAGGGGCGGTCGAGCATCAGGCCATGAATCGCGTAGAAATAGTCGCTTCCATAAGGTTTGAGAAATGAATTTTCTCCGCAAGTATCAGGGCGTGATTCGCCTACCCCTCTCACATCACAGGCATAGAAACGGCCGCGCTCGGAATCTTTGGGCACCAGCCCCCTGACCCATGAATCAGATCTCAATTCCTGGTCGGCTGAATGATGTGAAACATAAAGGATGGCTCGACCGGCTTCAGTGGTGGGGCGAGAATCATGCCTCTGACTGGCAAGTCGATAGGCGATAGCCTGAGCTGAGGGCTCGGTTTCAATCACGTAGGTGGTGGCATGAGGCAGTGGATAGCCTCGACCACCCCTGGCTCGCAGGATCCTCACGTAGGGTTCGTGGCCATGAACCGGCAGCTGCAGTAGCCGCGTGGCCCGCTCTTGCAGGGCTTGCGAAGAGAGGGGCTGTCGCGATTGTTCCAGTTCAGCGGCCTTCTGAGCCGTGAAGGCATGGACCGTGCGCGATCCCAGAGAAGATACCTGCCCTGACTGAGTGACCAGGAGGTCTGCCTCCGTTTCCAGGCGGAGCGCTTTCTCTGGAGAGGGTAATTCCTTGCCCACAGCTCGGTTGAACCAACCATACATGGCCTCTCGGTTCTCCTGAGAAAAACCATGGCCCGTTGGCCCCACAAACAGACTGACCTGATCTTCAGCTCCCATCAATCGGTAGATCTGGCGCAGGGCTTCATAGGCTCGGGTGGCTCCACGGACATCAAAATAATCCTTCTCCTTGGCCAGGATGATGATGGGTCGAGGGGCCATGGCAGCCAGGCAATCCACATGGTCCACCCCCAATGCAATGGCTCGAGGTGGACACTGCTCGGTGTCAGCCGGAAGCTCATTTTCCAGGTTACGCCTAAAGGTGGTGACAAAACAGCTGGGAGCAGCCATGGTCCAGCGTTCATCCAGCCCGCAGAGCCAGGTGGTCATGGTCCCGCCTCCGGAATTACCGGTCACCCCAATGTGACGCGGGTCAACCTCTTCTCGGGTGAGGAGATAATCCAGAGCTCGAATCCCATCCCACGCCCGCCAGGATCCAATGAACTCATTGACCAGAAACTGCTGATTACCTGCCATCAAGTGTTCAGCCACCCCCACACCCACCTTAGAATGCAGGTCTTCTCCCACATACTGGAGTCGCTCTCCCTGTCCAATCGGATCATAGATGAGCACCACATAGCCCATGCGTGCCAAACCTTGGCAAAAGGATTGATAGGCCGGCTCAGCCTTACCATTGCTTGAGTGACCACAGGTGGCGATCACCCCGGGCATTGGGTGGTTAACGCCCTTGGGCACATACAGGTTGGCGGTCACCAAGAATCCAGGTCGGCTCTCAAAGAGCAGTTTTTCCACTCGATATTCAGGCCGTTCGAGCACCCCCGTAATCCGAGCGTTGAGTGGGGTTTTTTCTGGAGAAGGCCCGAAAGAGAGACGTATGTGACGCCGAACCGTTTCCACATACTGATGAGCCTCCTTGGCTGATTGAATGGAGGCTCGCAGGGTATCGGTTCGATCGGTCATTTCCCTGACGCGCGACACATAGTATTCCTGAACCATCCTGGGAAAGCGATTGAGTGAGGCCAGGGGATCCGCGTCGGCTAAGGTCTGTGTCTGCAACAAGGCTGGAGGCATGAGGCCGCCAGCAGCCATGGCAGCTGTTCCCTTGAGCCAGCTCCGCCGGTTGGGCATGCGTTGAGGGGTCGTCATAGCAGGATTACGTCGACTTTGATACTCAAGATGCGGTCGGCTTGCAATCACTGCTGAGGGTTCATTGAGGTTATGGCTCAGCCAAGAGAATAAAAAACGCCCGCAAACAGCCGTTTGCGGGCGTTGTGTTGGAGCTTTAGCAGCTCCGTTTCAAGCGTATCCTGCGATTACTGAGCCCGGAAGAAGGCCTGTCCCTGAGAGGCATCCACAGTGTAAGGGCTGCTGGCACCATCAACCGGTGTCCAAGGCCCCGTCACCGCAGGAGCAGTCTGCAGTGCACCGCTTTCCCAAGTGATGGCAATCTGCCCACCTTCAGCGCTGATGGCAATGCCCGAGCCACCACCGGCAGCGATTTGGACATTGTCAATCGCCCACCACCAGTCATTACCGGCATCGAAGTAGCCGAAGGTGACGACCATGCTGCTGGCACCAGCTGGGTTATTGAGGGCCACAGCCACACTCTCATTGGTGTTGTGGTCATGGAAGTTCGGACTATTGGAATCGGATTCCCAACGCATCACCTCAATGGCCTCGCCCCCATCAAAGGAGACGGTGATGTTGGCAGTCTGATGGTAGTTGCTGTCATACTCTGGACGCCAGGAGGAATCGAAGAGCAATTCCAGGCTACCAGCAGCAGCACCAGCGATGTTCACCGGCCAGCTCAGGAAGGTATCCAGGTAGCCTTCGGCGTGGGGCTGATCGTCCCATTCGTCACCATCGGCAATGGCAATGGTACCACTTGCCTTGGTGAATTCAGAACGACGCTGATCCCCAGTGGCAGCAGCCCACCAATCCTTGTCGGCAAAGCTCCAACCAGCCCATTCGGTCACACCATCCTGGTCGGGATCACCCACCCCAGGCACGCCGGAATCATCGATCGACCAGCCAGCTGGTGCGGTTTTGGTCCAGACGGCATCGCCGGCCAGTTCCTCATCCACATTCGGCCCTAGGACCAGACCGTCAAAGCCTTCCACAGAGCCAACCGTGTAGGACTTGAAGACCTGCAGGTTGTCAATCGCCCACCACCAGTCGTTACCTGCATCGAAGTAACCAAAGGTGATGACCATGCTTTTGGCACCGGCTGGATCAGGCAGACTCACCACCACACTTTCATTGGTGTTGTGATCATGGTAGTTCGGGCTGTCAGTATTGGATTCCCAGCGCATGACCTCAACGGCCTCGCCGCCATCGAAGGCAACCGTGATATTGGCGGTTTGATGGTAGTTGCTGTCGTATTCAGGACGCCAGGAGGAGTCAAAATGCAACTCGAGCGCACCACTTACCCCACTGACATCGAGCGGCCAGCTCAGGAAGGTATCCAAATACCCTTCGGCATGAGGTTGATCGTCCCACTCATCCCCATCGGCAATGGCAATGATACCACTTGCCTTGGTGAATTCGGTGCGACGCTGGTCTCCGGTAGCCGCTGCCCACCAGTCCTTGTCGGCAAAGCTCCACCCAGCCCATTCGGTCACACCATCCTGATCGGGATCACCCACCCCAGGCACGCCGGAATCATCAATGCTCCATCCGCCGGGAGCGGTCTTGGTCCAGACTGCATCTCCAGCGAGCTCTTCATCCACATTGGGACCCAGAACCAGGCCTTCAAAGTTTTCACTCGCTGGCACAGGGGCTGGTTGAGCTGCCCCGATGGCAACCTGCACATTGTCAATTGCCCACCACCAGTCATTACCAGCATCAAAGTAACCGAAGGTCACCACCATGCTCTGGGCGCCAGCTGGATTAGCTACGGGAACCACAATGTGCTCGTTGGGAGCATGATCGTGGAAGTTGGGACTATCCGAATTGGATTCCCACAACAGCACCTCAACCGGAGCGCCTCCATCAAAAGAGACGGTGATGTTGGCCGTCTGATGGTAGTTGCTATCGTATTCAGGGCGCCAAGAGGAATCAAAACTCAGTTCCAGAGTGCGAGCCGGTGCCGATGAAATATCGATCGCCACAGTGCTCATGAAGGTATCTATGAAACCTTCGGCATGAGGCTGATCATCCCATTCGTCACCATCGGCGATCGCTGCGGTGCCCGTGGAGTTGACAAACTCCGAGCGACGCTGATCACCGGCTGCTTCAACCCACCAGTCCTTGCTGGCAAAACTCCAGCCAGCCCATTCGGTCACACCGTCCTGGTCAGGATCCCCGACACCGGGAACACCCGAATCATCGATGGACCAACCAGCTGGCGCGGTTTTGGTCCAAACCGCATCCCCAGCAACAGCCTCGTCCACATTGGGCCCCAGAGGCAAGCTGTCGAAATCCTCCGAAAACAAGATGTTGTTGTTGGGAACCACCCCTGCCACTTCGATGTTATCGATGGCCCACCACCAGTTGTTGCCAGCCTGCAGGTAACTGAAGGCAAGCACCATGGTGGAAGCTCCAGCAGGAGCATCGATGCTGGCGGTCACGGTGTCATTGGGGGCGTGATCCTTGTAGTTCTCTCCCGCTTCGGAGCTGAACACAATCACATCCTGGAAGGCACCGCCATCAAAAGAGGCTTGAACCAGACCTGTCTGCACGACTTCTGGTCGCCAGCTGCTATTGAATCGCAGGGAAAGCGTTCCAGCCTCTACCTCAGCGATGGAGATCTCTGGGGTCGTCAAGACGGTGTTCATCTGACCCAGGCCAGCTGGGCTACCCTTGTCATCCCACTCATCCCCATCGGCAATAGCGATGGTGCCGGTACCTTTGGTGAACTCGGTGCGTCGTTGGTCCCCTGCAGCAGCAGCCCACCATTCGCGAGAAGCGAAATTCCAGCCTTCCCATTCCCGAACGCCGACTTCGTCATCGTCCAACCCAGGAGTGTCCAGGTTGTCACGAGACCAGCCATTGGGCAGCTGATCTGTCCAGACGGCATCCCCCGCGAGGGACTCATCCACATTAGGCCCAAGGGTCAGCCCCTCGAAGCCTTCAAAGAACAGGCGGGATCCCGCCAGGGCTTCTTTGACTTCCAGCAGTGCATTGGCCGTCTTGGGAGTGGCTCCACCAGCGTTGGTGACAGCCACGCTGTAAGCACCCGCATCACTGGACTTGGCACGTGAGATGACCAAGGTGTTGGAGTTTTCGGCCGAATCATAAGTACCGATGCTCTCACCGTTGTAGAACCATTCATACTTGAAAGGTCCGCTACCATCGACCGAAACGGTGAAGGCAGCCTCGGCCCCTTCATCCACTTCAATGGAAGCAGGAGAGCTGACCAAGGAGGGAGGCATCACACCCGCGTTGACCACCACGTTATCAATGGCCCACCACCAGTCGTTGCCAGCGTCAAACATACCAAACTTAATCACCAGCTCAGAGGCTCCGGCTGGGTTGCCCAGGTCCACTAGAACTGTTTCATTGGGGGCATGATCGTGATAGTTGGGACTGCCTGAGTCAGACACCCAAAGCAGGATTTGCTCGAATGGACCGCCATCGTAGGAGACTTCAATCTTACCGCTCTGGCGATAATTGCTGTCGTATTCAGGGCGCCAGCTGGAGGCAAACTGAAGGAAAGCAGACCCAGCAGGGATGCCATCCAGCGAAATCACAGGGCTGGTCACGTAGGTTTCATACCAACCATTCTCTGCAGAGTCGGCGTGGGGCTGATCGTCCCATTCGTCCGGATCAGCTACCAAAACAGTACCAGAACCCAGGCTATACTCTTCGCGGCGCTGGCCACCTGCTGCGGCCGTCCACCATTCCTTGTCGGCAAAGCTCCAGCCTGCCCATTCGGTCACACCGTCATTATCAGGATCTCCGGCTCCGGGCACACCGCTGTCGTCCACTTCCCAGCCGTCGGGCCCTTGTCTGCTCCATGCCTTGTCCGAGGCAAGCCCTTCGTCTTGATTCGGGCCAAGGACAGTACTTTCAAAATCTTCGAAGTAAATGGCTGCATCGAATTCATGTTCGTAGGTTTGAGCACCTTGCTTGTTATCAGCATAGCTAAGGGTAAGGGTGTGCTTGGTACCAGGTGCAAAAGGAAGGCTGCGATCCACGCTGATGGTGAACTGGCTGCCAGATTTGCTGACCTGAGCGTTCTGGGCTTCACCATCCAATGAGAGCTTGATGGAGGCCTGATCCACCACGGCATCACCGGCATCCAGCACGGCACCAATATCCGTGGCCCGATCCGCCACGTTCCCAGCGGGAATCCAGGAAGCCACGTAGGATGGCACCTCAGGAAGTTGTGCAGGAAGGCCTTCAGCGCTCGCCTTGCCAAGTGCGACGGCGTGACCATGAGAAATGGCCCCTTCTCTCAAAGAGACACTGTTGGCGTAGCCTTCGCTAGTGAAAGCAAAACCAATGATATCCAGCTGTGAACTCAAGGTGTAGCGACCAAAGGGAAGTTCAGCACCCGGAAAAGGAGTGCTGCCAGTCAATACCCCATCCACATAGCGGGAAATCACCTCATTGCTACCGTCCACCACGATGATCACGCGCTGCCAGGTGTCAGCAATGATTTCGCCACTGGACCCACCAGCGTTCACGGCGTTGTTGGAACCAATGCCAAGCTCAGCCCCGGCATAATCGGCAGAAATATCTGCCAAGCCTCGATCACTCCCATTGGAAGCGGCTGGGTAATAGAGATCAGCCATGAAGGTGTAATCGTTGGAGTCATTGAGCGCATCAGGAACAGGAATCATAAACCCAGTATCCTCCTCCGCGTTGACCGGAAACTTGAGGACCTGTGCGACGTCGCCATTGATGGCGCCAATGGCAAATGACTCGGTGGTACCAAATTCTCCGGAGATAAAGAACTCCTTCATGGCCTCACCACCATTTGCGCTGTTGTAGTTGCCATTAAGCTGCCATAGGCCAACTTGCTGGCCATGGAGCGACAAACTCATTCCAGCTGCCAGCAGTAGAGAAGCAGCTGAAAAGATGCCTGATTTCGTTTTCATCGTCTTGTTTTCTTTGAGGTTTGGCCTAGGTCTCTGATCGTTTGATGTAAGACCGCAGCCGCGTTGGAGGTTACTTAGGGTTAAATCATTTCATGGCGCTACGGCGTTGCATGAATCGCTGCGCATCCTTGTCGCCCGACTCAGCCGCCTTGACCAGTTCGTCGTTGACGGTCAGCAGACAACGGCTGGCAGTTTGCCGCTGTGGATCACTCAGATCGGGGAGGTTGCAGATGGCATTGATGATGGAGGATGATCCCTTAAAATCCTGCTTGGAATAAGCCAGGAGGGCATCCTGCACCATTTTTTTCACTGAGTCACTCGCATCGGCAAAGGCCTCATTCATGGCTGGGTTGACTTCATCAGGCCCAAATGACTCGGGACCCGTGTATTTTTCTTCACTGCACCCGGAGGTGATGAATAAGGCCAATAGCAGGCAGGAAAACCAGGCCGGTAGGGGTAATTGATTCATGGATGGTTTTGATTCTTGGTTAGGGTTGGCGTAAGGGCTGTTCACCGGTGTACCAGCGATAGTCAACCCCGACATCAAACCCTTCAAAACCGACCGTGGAAACGTGACCCCCAATCCAAAGGATGTTGTTGCGCTTGTTGTGGCGATACCATTCCAGCCACATCTCGCGCTCCGGGTAAAGGCCTGCCAGGCCTACGCGCCATTGGGTCAGGATCTCGCTCTGGCCAGGGAACAGACCGATGGAGTCCGAAGCCCCTTCCATTTTGGATTCGGCTGCATCCTGGCAAAAAATGGTCGTAGAAGGACTTGTGTATGAGCTGACCTTGGGGCGTTTGGTTCCTGTGTTACGCCCATTGTTCCAGACCTGAAGCAATCCATCGTGGATCCCAAAGGCTGAGTCCAACCAGAACGATGCCGGGAATCTCAACCCGTCTTCCCGCCATTCATCAACATGCTTGGCACTGGGGCAATTGAAAATGGAGCGAGCATTGCCAATGTATTCCTTGTAACCAATACCCCAGTAAGCCTTGGAATGATCCTTCTCCAGTTGGACCTCGGAGCGTGGGTTGATGGTCCACATACCATGGTTAGGAAAGCTTCCGGCAATATTCCAATACTCGTCGTTGTTGTCATCGGCATACATCGCACTGGCCAGCCCAATCTGTTTGAGATTATTGATGCATTTGGTCTGCTTGGCTTTTTCCTTGGCCTGACTCAGGGCAGGCAAGAGCATTCCGGCGAGGATGGCGATGATCGCAATCACCACCAGCAGTTCGATGAGGGTAAAGCCCGAGGATCGGGGCTCAGGTTTGGAAGCCCACGAGCTTGGAAACAGATGGGTTCGTTTAGCAGGATCAATTTTCATTGTGAATCGAGAGTCAGATTAGCGATTGCTACGTTCCTCAAATAACAAAGTCTATAGCAATTGTGGCGATGGAATGGAAGGATTGTTACAGTTTTGTATTCAGATGCAACTAGCAAAAAAGTTTGGCGAGCACTAAAAAATATCCCTATTATTAGATTTGCTAATTTTCTAGCGATCTCAAAACCGAGGGATCCCTTCATAGGTTTATCGGTCCGAGATGATGGAAATGGGTCAGCCAACCCCAAACGCAACAGCCCCTCCCTCACCCATGCAAGCAGGGAAATGAGGATCAGCCTGCCTTGGGTGAGCAGCCTAGGCAGGTCACATCTGAGCCACGGCAGGTTGATTCAACCCTCAGTATGGAAACAGACTGAAATCCCTAGGCCGTAAAAACATAGGATAACCCTCAGGCCCCTTATTCCTTGGCTGGGGCCGGGCTCGGGCCACGCTCAAGCACCCGACTGTAGGAGCGCACGTAACTGTAGTAAACAATGCCCTGGTCAGGATCTACAGTGATGAATCGACGGCCATCCTCGTAGTAAACAGGCTGGGCAACCTGCATGGGACGCCACCAGGGATAATCCCCCACCCCCTGGTGCCACTGAGAGTAGGGTAAAGGATCCTCAGTCAAACTAGCCTCGCCGAGCGTGGCCTCCACGAAAGTGGCAATATTCGAGGCATCGGCCTTGAAGCGAAGGTATTCCCCATAGATTTCCCCTTCTTGGTAAAACCCGGGTTCGAGTCGAAAACAGATTTCCCGGCCGGCATCAGGATAGATAATCTCGTGGGCATTTTCTTCAAACAGGCGCTGTTTCTGCTCAGGGGAAAGGGCGGAATCCAAACCGACGACAATGATCTGCTCTCCAGGAAGGAGCAGGAAAGCAACCAGCCCCACCAGGCAGAGAAAAAGTACCGTTGCCGCCGCGATGACTTGTTTTCGTTTCATGTTGCCCCATTTAAAAGCCCAGCCACCACCGATAGCAAGTGGGATCGATCTCAGGCTTCCGCAAAGGGGTCTCATCCCCTTCCTCCCATGCCTTGCCAATCATTGGTTTTGAGTTAAAATAACCCAGTCTATGAAAAAACAATTATTCAAGAATCTTTCAACCTCCCTCCTGATCATGGCTTCGGCTCTGTGGCTTGCTGGGTGCGGGAGTAGCGAACAGGCCACTCACAGCCATGACGGGGAAGCACATGATCACGATCATGCCGATGCCACCACGACTGAGGTGATGGGTGCTGTCGCCGAGGCTACTTCTGCAGTCGCTCAGGTCGCAACTGAAACAGCCTACCCCTTGAAAACCTGCGTGGTGAGTGGAGAAGAACTAGGCAGTATGGGAGAAGCCGTCAGCTACGAACACGAAGGCACCCTCATCAAGGTCTGCTGTGATCACTGCTTGCCTGATGTGAAGAAAGACCCAGCCAAATTCGTGGCGATGGTCAAACAGGCTACGGCACAACCTTAAACCCAAATCTTACGTGTTGCCTGAGGCCCTGAAGCCATTCTTCAGGGGCTCAGCCGATCACAATCTTAACAACGCTCTTGGGCCTGACGCCCAAGGGCGTTTTTTATCGCCTGCATCAGCTCAGTCCTACCAGGAGGTCTGCAAGGAGTGCTTGATGTGGGGCTCTAATAAATC
>JALRAZ010000297.1 GCA_023257935.1 Verrucomicrobiota bacterium | reverse complement strand
TGATGATCGAACCGGGCTCATTGAAGTTCGCGGCCTCAAGGCCAACCAGCTTTATACCTATCAAGTGAAACTTGATGGCGGAGTGGTTTGGGAGGGACATCAATTCCGTACATTCCCCAAAAAACATCATGCGGCAGCCTTTCGCCTTGCCTTTGGAGGTGGCGCCGCTTTCACCCCTGATAACGAGCGCATTTTTACCACCATCAAGAGCCGCCAGCCATTGGCCTTTCTACAAATGGGAGACAATATTTACGTGGACCAGCCCATGCTGCCGTCTGTGCAGCGCTATGGGTATTATCGGCGACAGCATTCAAGCCCTTATCGATCTCTGACTGCTAGCCTCAACGTGACCGCCATCTGGGATGATCATGACTTTGGTGATGACGATTGTTGGTATGGGCCTGATCCCAATTTGCCTATCTTTAAGCGCGATGTGCTTCGCGTCTTCAAAGAAAATTGGAATAATCACGGCTATGGGCAAGGGGAGGAATCACCTGGCTGCTATCATGATTTTTACATCGGTGATGTGCACATTATCATGCTTGATGGTCGTTACTACCGAAGCGATCCCAAGCGGATCAAGGACCGATCGATGCTTGGCCCTGACCAGCTCCAATGGTTGTTCCGAACCCTTGAAAACTCTCGAGGAGTCTTCAAAGTCCTCGCCTCGCCTGTACCGTTTGCCTCAGGAGTCAAACCCGGTAGCCTGGATCCTTGGGATGGGTATCCAGAAGAGCGGGAGGCCATTTTCACACACATTCACCAGCATCAAATCGAAGGGGTTGTCCTCTTAGCCGCTGACCGGCATCGCTCTGACGCCTGGCGGATCGATCGACCGGGTGCTTATCCGTTCTACGAATTCATGTCCTCTCGACTAACCAATCAACACCTTCACCCCGTCATGGAGGGCAGTTTGTTTGGTTATAATGCCAAGCGCTCATTTGGGTTGGTGGAATTCGATACCACTCTTCGGGATCCCGAGCTCACTTACCGGATCATCACCATCGATGATGAGGCAGTCTATGCCCTGAAGGTTCGCCGGAGTGAATTAAGTATTCCTTGAGTACTCCTGAGAGCATTGACGACCTCTCTTTGAGCGTCTTTAAATAGGCCTCTGGCGGTATGGACATATAAATCAGCCCGCATCACACATGTTTTGGAAAAAGAAAAACCCTGAAGAACACCGATATTACCTCTTGCCAGGCATGGGTAAGAGTAACCGTCGTCGTCATCAGCAGTTTGTCCGTTGGGCCATCTTGGTGGGGATCCTAGTATCCGCCTTGGTAGCTGTATTCATTTATTACTCCAATACAATCTGACGCATCCCAACCCCACTGGCCTCTTTCCTTAGCTCTGACCTCATGAACCAACCGCCTACCCAACCTGAAACCGACCGATTTTCGGCCAACCGGCGACTTTTTCTTCAGCAACTGAGCGTGCTTGCCGGGGGAAGTTGCCTGGCTTTTCGAGGCGAGGCCCAGACCGCTGCCAACCCTTTTACTGTGGCAGTGCCACCCTCTGCGCTGCGCCCGAATTATCAGTCTGATGTGGGCTCCATGTGGGCTACGATCAGCCGGATCGGCTCTCGATCTGTTTTTCCGTATGCGTTCACTCAGGATGGTTTCACAGATCTGCTGGCATGGAAGCAGGGTGTGAGGATGAGGCTAGGGGAAATGCTAAGCCATTTCCCGGGTCTATGGCCACCCCAAGCCAACAAGGTGAGTGAATCCGATCAGGGCGATTACATGCTGGAGGAAGTGGTTTTCAACACGGCGCAGGAGATCACCGCCCCCGCTTATGTTTTGGTTCCCAAGGCAGCCCAAAAACGAGGAACCCCTGCGGTCATACTGCTTCATGATCACGGTGGATTCTACCTTTGGGGCAAAGAGAAAATGGTTGCCTTGGCTGAGGAAAACCAGTCACTCAAGGAGTATCGCGATCGTTACTTCGAGGGACATTCCATCGCGACTGATCTTGTCAGGCAGGGCTACCTTGTCATCGTGATTGATGCCCTTTACTGGGGTAATCGTCGGATGATGCTTGATGGCGACTCCGACGATTGGTGGGCTCGGGCTGCTGACCTCCCGCCTGAGCAGGTCAATGCCTTCAATATCCGATCCTCCAATCATGAGCATTTGCTGGATCGAACATTGCTTGCGGCCGGTACGACCTGGCCGGGGATCAATGCTTGGGATGACCTTAGGACGATTGATTACCTTTGGTCGCGCGATGAGGTGGATCGCAATCGCATTGGCTGTGTGGGCTTCTCTACTGGAGGCATGCGAGCCATGCTCATGGCAGCCCTGGATGATAGGATCAAGGCCACGGTCAACGTATGCTGGATGACATCCATGCCATACCAGCTTCAGAATGATATCAAGTTTACCATGGGATTCTCTGTGCTCGTACCCGGTATGTCCCGATTCATGGATTTACCTGATTTGGCGGCCATGACCATGCCAGGCGCCCTCATGATTCAGGGGGGGGCGAAGGACCAGTTCTTCAATCGCGAAGGCACACAGGCTGCCTACAAGCAGTTGCAGCGTTCCTTCGCCAAGGGTGGATACCAGGATCGACTTTACATTCAGGAATATGATTCTGGGCATGCTTTCAACCAGTCGATGCAGGATGCTGCCTGGAAATTCCTCAAGACGCATCTTATGGATCTGATCTGATTCCTTGTCAGGTTGGCTGAGTGAGACGGCATGGTTCCTTGAATCAAACCGCAAGGGATAGGGTGCTGACTTGCTATGGTGCAGGCTGTCGGTGTCAATACCCTTTCAGTTTCCACGGGTATGATGGATTGCCATGGACTACAACCGCCTTTAAAAAGAAGCCTATGGTGATTTCCCTCCCCAGCTTGTCGATCCGACGAACCTTTTGCTGGTTCTTGATGCTCCATTTACTGCTTGGCCCGTTCCAGGTGATACCAGGTCTGCTGGGACAGGGATCGGGTTCCTTGCCGGATGAATTGCGCAGCCTCTACCAGGAGGTCTCTGAAGAACTGATGGCTCAGGCTCTTAATAGTCAGGTCGGTTACGATCGTCTTGCCTTGATGTGTGATCGCTTTGGCCCTCGCTTTAGTGGTTCACCCCAGTTGGAGAGCGCAATCGATTGGGCCCTTGAGACCCTTCGGCAGGACGGTTTTGACCCTGTCAGGGGAGAGGCCGTCGAGGTGCCGCGCTGGGTGCGCGGTCAGGAATCGCTCCTCATGAAGGGACCACGACAAAGGGAGTGTCCGATGTTAGGGTTGGGAGGGAGTGTTGGCACACCTCAGGAAGGGATCGAGGCTGAGGTCCTGGTGGTGAGTAGCTTCGAGGAGCTCGAACAAAGGTCTCAAGAAGCCAGAGGGCGAATCGTGCTCTTCAACGCCCCATTTACTGATTATGGAACCACCGTGGTGTTTCGGACGCGTGGAGCTATTGAGGCAGCCAAAGTGGGGGCGGTTGCCAGCCTGATACGCTCAGTGGGACCTTTTTCCATGCAAACCCCGCACACGGGAATGATGACTTACGAAACGGGCGTTAAATGTATTCCTCACGCTGCCATCACTATGGAGGATGCAATCATGATGGAACGGATGCAGGCACGCGGTGAAACCATCGACCTTTGCCTGAAGATGGAGGCCAAGACGTTGGAGCCGACGACCTCGCGCAATGTGGTGGCGGAAATTACCGGAAGCCATTGGCCTGAGCAGATCATCCTGGTTAGTGGACACCTAGACTCCTGGGATGTGGGGCAGGGTGCCATGGATGATGGGGCAGGTTGCCTTGCCATGTGGGAAGCAGCTCGGCTCATTCTACAGCAAGGCCTCAGACCCAAGAGAACGCTGCGACTCGTACTATGGACCAATGAGGAGAATGGCATGGCTGGGGTGCGAACCTACCAGAGGGATCATGCTGGGGAAATGGCTCAGCACGTATTGGCTATTGAATCTGATGCTGGTACTTTTGAACCCGAAGGGTTCAGCTTTACTGGGAGTGAGCAGGCGATGCCCTTCCTTGAGTCGATTGGCTCCATGCTCAAGCCCATTGGTGCGAGCCGCCTCAAGTGGGGTGCAGGGGTTTCTGACATCATGCACTTGGTTGCCGATGGTGTGCCAGTCATGGGCTTGGATGTGGATCGAACACGCTATTTCTGGTATCATCACACCGCTGCTGACACGGTTGACAAAGTGGACAAGGATTCATTCAACCGCTGTGTGGCAGCCTCGGCCATCATGATGTGGATCGTGGCAGATATGCCCCAGAGGCTCCCACGCTGAAGAAGCTATTCCCAGATTTGAACTCATCACAAAAAATTCAAGTGCCATGATCTGGCAATGCCGCCAACAGCTTTGGGACCTGAGCCATCGCCCGCTTGTGATGGGGATTCTCAATGTGACCCCTGACTCCTTTTCGGACGGGGGAGAATATGAGGATCCTTCCAGAGCGGTAGAACGCGCCATGACCATGGTTCATGAAGGGGCGGATATAGTGGATATTGGGGGGGAATCCACCCGTCCTGGGGCTCCGGAGGTCAGTCAGCAGGAAGAAATGAAACGTGTGATACCAGTCCTAGAGCGCCTGGTATCAGCCGGATGCTCAGCTCTGAGTGTTGATACCCGCAAAGTGGAGGTAGCCCGCGCTGCTGTGGAGTGCGGAGCGAGTATCATCAATGACGTGGAAGCTTCCCGTAGTGATCTGGCCATGTGGCAGCTGGTGGCCGAGAGCGGGGTAGGCTATGTGGCCATGCATATGCAGGGCCAGCCTCGCACCATGCAGCATGCGCCCAACTATTCGGAAGTGGTTTCAGAGGTCTATGCTTTTTTTACCGAGCGACTGGATGCCATGCACCACTTAGGGATCAAAAAGCAGCAGGTTGTGCTGGATGTGGGTATTGGATTTGGTAAAGATCTCTCCCATAATCTCGAGCTTCTTAGGTCCATTGAATGTTTTGGTAAACTCGAGCGTCCTATCATGTTGGGTGTCTCCAGGAAGTCGCTGTTCAAAGCTCTCCTTGGGGTTGAAGAACCCTCCAGACGGCTACCTGCTGGGCTTGCCACTGCGCTCTGGGCCGTGAATCAGGGCGTCAAGATTATCAGAACCCATGATGTGGCCGAGACGGTTCAGGCTCTGGCCATGTGGGAAGCCTTGCAGGGTAAAAACCAACTATGAATTTAGACGCATCATGGTCCATGTTATGGCGACCGCTGGTCGAGGTGACCATCCTTGCCATCGGGATCTATTACGTATTGATGTTCGTCAGGCGCACCCATGGCTGGGGCGTCCTCATTGGGTTTTTGGTTTTATTGGGTATGCTGGCTGTCACCGCCCTCTTGGATCTTACGGTGCTCAAGTGGATGCTACTCCAATTTTTCGGTTTCTCCGCTTACGCCATCTTGATTCTTTTTCACCCTGAGATCCGCCGTCTGCTTGCCCGCTTGGGCAATTTGCCGAGCTTTGCCCGCATCCGGGAATTGCGAGAAACCATCGAAGTGATCGTTCAGAGTGTCGATCGCCTATCCAACGTCAAGATAGGAGCCCTGATGGCGATCGAGCAGAACCATGATCTTTCGCAACTTGTTGAACTGGGTGTTCCGGTTGATTGTGAGGCGACACCCGAAATGCTTGAGACCATTTTTTTTCCCAATAACGCCATCCATGATGGGGGTGTGATCATCCAGGGGGATCGCATTGCTCATGCTGCCTGTATTTTTCCTCTTACCCGTCGTCAGGACCTACAAAAATCGCTGGGAACGCGGCACCGGGCAGCCATTGGTCTGAGTGAGGAAACTGATGCGGTGGTGGTATTGGTCTCCGAAGAGACGGGGATGATCTCCTATGCTCACCAAGGTAAACTTGTGAGGGGGCTTTCGTGCGAGGAATTGCGATCGGTTCTCAGCACTTTGCTGGTTAAGACATCACAGTCGGACAAGCGTGCCGCCCGCCAGGCTGCCCTGGAACGTCGACTCGAAAAGAAGACTGTGTCCTGAAAATGAATCGCCATTATCTTAAAACTTATCTGGCCCGCATTGTTGAGAACCCAGGATGGAAATTGGTTTCTCTCCTGCTTTCCATTGGTCTGTGGGTGGTTATCCGCATCGCCGTGGTAGAAGCCTACGAAGCCAATCAGGAAAACCGCGGGCCACTAGCCAGTCGGCAGATTCAGCAAGTACCGATCATTATCCAAACCTCTTCAACGGATACCAATCGCTATGTCATTGAACCCCAGGTCGTATCGGTGAGTGTTCAAGGTCAATCGGTCTTGCTGGAAACACTTGATGCGGGGCGTATTCGAGTGGTAGCCGACCTGACTCAGCAGAGTGGAGAGGATGCTTTCGCCGTCGCCTTGGAGGTGGAAGTGCCCGATGATTTTACTTTTCGAGATTGCCAGCCCCAGAGCATACGAGTCGGCCGGGTGAATTAATACGCTCCAGAAGGGTCCTTGCGAGCCAGTTTGGCTGCCAGCTGGATGGCGCTGATCAAACTGGACTCCCGGGCTAAACCCTTCCAGGCAATATCAAGTGCCGTCCCGTGATCCACACTCGTTCGGATGATGGGTAACCCGAGGGTGGTGTTGACTGCTGTATCAAAGGCAAGAGCTTTGACTGGAATGTGCCCCTGATCATGATACATGCAGACATAAACATCACAGTCTTGGCGTTTCTGAGGTAGAAAGGCCGTGTCGGGAGGAATCGGACCCTCAACTTGGTAGCCTTCTGCTCGCGCTGCCAGGATGGCCGGTTCGATGATGTTTTCCTCCTCTTGGTTCCCGAACAATCCATTTTCCCCAGCATGAGGGTTGAGTCCACAAACCACGATTCGGGGTTGCCTTCCCCGAATGCGCTGCAACCCATCAGCCGAAAGCCGGATGACCTCTAGAATCCGCTGGGTATTCAGGTGGGTGGGCACCTCTGCGTAACCTATGTGAACCGTGACAAAAGTGCAGGTAATCACCTCTGAGTATTGCATCATGCACCAGCTTTCAGAAGCAGAGCGCGCGGCAAACATTTCGGTGTGGCCAGGGTAGGGAATGCCAGCTAGGGACAGCGCCTTCTTATTGATCGGGGCGGTGGTGACGGCATCGACCATGCCGCCCAAGGCTGCATCGATGGCTCGTTGGATAAATTGATAACTGGCCATCCCTGTATGGGCATCCACCTGAGCAGGGACAAAATGATCTGGCTTCAACACCTCAAGATCCAGGATCAAGGGTTCTTTGGGGCGCTCGGTTAAGGGCAGAGCTGAGGGGGTAGGACTGCTGCGAGATGCCTTGCAGATTGGGGCTTGCCTCACGATGCCTAGTTCATCGGCGCATCGTTCGAGAATGGGGCCATCGCCAAAGATCACGGGGATGCAGGCCTCCAGCACAGACCTATCGAGCATTGCCTTGAGGCAAACTTCAGGCCCAACCCCAGCAGGATCTCCCATGGTGATGGCAATGATGGGTTTTTCGGACATCAAGCCCATAGCAATAAGGCCTTTGAACACCTTCAGGCGAGATCAATTTCCACAGACAGCCTCCCCCCATGAGTGCATACTGGGATCTCGAACATCATGCTGGGTCATCCTGGAGTGTCTTGCTGGCTTAGGACCTCACTGAATAGGGCATCTATTGACTAGAGTATCCCGTTGCATACCACAGGTGTTCACGATAAAATAATCTCCCAGCACACTCCATGACTTTGGGTTATTCACCACTCTGCTTGCCTTCTTATGCTTGGGGGGCCTTCTGCTTGCTAATTGGCTGCCTTGAAGTCCTTCAAGGTGAATCGATTGATCTGGAAGGGCGGTTTGATCGCCAGGTGAGGCCCTTTATTAAGCGTTATTGCCTGGACTGCCACAGCGGTGATCGCCCTAAGGCCAAATTTGATATCAGCTCCTTCGATTCATTGGATGCGGTTCGCCGTGATTTTGGGCACTGGGACTTGATCCTTGAGCGTCTTGAAACAGGCGAAATGCCTCCAGAGGATGCTGAGTTCCTCCCAAGAGCCGAGGTAAGCGAATCGGTTATCAAATGGATGCACCAATTCCGGCGCTCGGAGGCAGCCAGGCAGGCAGGCGATCCTGGGCCCGTTCCAATTCGTCGTCTCAGCCACGCCGAGTATACCCATGTGATAGAGGATCTGACTGGAGTGGCCATCTCCCCTGCAGCCACCTTCCCGCTGGATCCTGCCAATGAGCAGGGCTTTGACAACACCGCTGAATCCCTGACGGTTTCCCCTGCGTTGTTCCAAAAATACCTGGAGTCAGCTCAAGAGGTGGCCAGGCATCTTGTCATGACGCCGCGTGGATTACATTTTGCGCCCTACCCGGTGGAGACCGAAACCGATCTGGATCGTTACGGCGTTTACCGAATTGTTGATTTTTATCGATCTCAGAATACTCGGCTGGAGGATTATTTCGAGGCTGCCTGGCGTCTTAAGACAGAGTCTGGTTTGGGTTCATCCACGCAGGCTTTGAAGCATTCGGCCGCAGAGTCTGGGCTGAGCGGAAAATATCTGCAGACCCTTTACACCCTGCTCGAAAGCCAGGACCATGATCATGGCCCGATACGCCGCTTGCGGGAGTTATGGCGTATGCATGCTTCCCCAGACAAACCCCATGACAAGGTGCTTCCTGAGGAAAGGTTCAAGGTCATGGCTGATTACATCCAATCAGTTCGTGCGCTGATCAGCTTCCAAATCCCTCACCTGCGATCCAAGGGAATCCACAACGGCAGTCAGGCCTTCGTGCTCTGGAGGAACCGGCAGAAAGCGTCCCGTCGCATGCTGGTTGATTTGGCACGCATCCAAGAGACACTATCGACTAGCGGTCATTTATTGGGATTCGACCCACCGGACGACCAAGCGCCTTCCTTGCTCGCTCCCGAACAAATCCAATCCCTTGAATGGTTTGGCCGTGTCTTTCCTGATGGTTTCTACGTTGCTGAGCGTGGTCGTGAGTTTCTGGATCCCGACCCCAATCGCCAGGAGGTCGAAAAGGGACGACTTCTTAGTGCAGGTTTTCACAGCATGATGGGCTATTTCCGAGACGATGAGCCACTATACGAGCTCCTCCTTGAGGAGGCTGATCAAGCCAAATTGGACCAGCTTTGGGAGTCCCTTCATTTCACGACGCGAGCTCCCATGCGTCAGCATCAAGGTATGGTGTGGTTCGAACGCACGGATTCAAAATTCATGCGTGATGAGGGATTCGATTTTGCCAGAGCAGAGGACAAGGATGTGACTTCCGAACCCAAGATTCGTCGTTTGGCTGATGTCTATCTCACCAAGGCAATCTCCATGGGGGCCGATGCCCTGGCCGTGGAAGCGATCAAGGAGCATTTTGAGGTCATCAACCATCAAATCAGACAAGTCGAATCCTGGATGGAGGAGGCGCGTTACCATCACCTCAAGGCTTTGGAAAGACTGGCGGCAATCGCTTATCGTCGGCCCCTCGAGGTTATGGAAACAGAGTCAATGCGCCGCTTTTATCGGCGCCTTGTGATAGAGGATGGCCTGAGTCACGAGGAGGCCATCCGAGACAGCCTCATCAGTATCCTGGTTTCGCCTCATTTTTGGTATCGGCTTGATCTTGCAGCTGAATCGAATCAGGGCCACGCACTCAGTGGCCAGGCTTTGGCTAATCGGCTGAGTTTCTTTCTCTGGTCGAGCCTGCCGGATGAGCCCCTTATGGTTGACGCGCTTGCTGGCCGTTTGGCCGAAAAGAGTATTCTCATTCAGCACATGCGACGCATGATCCAGGATATTCGCTTCAAGCGCATGGTTCGGGAATTCATGGGGCATTGGCTGGGGTTTCGCCAATTTGAAGATCATAACAGCGTCGATCGAAACCGCTTCGCCAATTTTACCCCGGCTCTTCGAAGCGCCATGTTTGAGGAGCCGATCCGGTTTTTTCAAGAGTTGGTCCTTGAGGATCGGCCCATACTCGAACTGCTCTATGCCGAGCATACGTGGGTTAATCCAGTCTTGGCCAATCACTATGAGATTGTTTTGCCCGAAGGCCTGAAACCTGATCAATGGGTCAAGGTGCAGGCTGCAGACAGGTCCAGGGGGGGGCTTCTGACCATGGGGGTGTTTCTGACCATGAATGCCCCAGGGCTCAGGACCAGCCCAGTCAAGCGAGGCTACTGGCTGGTTCACCAGTTGTTGGGTCAGCCAATTCCTCCGCCTCCTCCTAACGTGCCCGAATTGCCGGCTGATGAAAGTCGCATGGACGTATCGTTGCCAGAGATGCTTGCCAGGCATCGACAAGTCAGCCAGTGTGCTCAGTGTCATGAAAAATTTGATGCCATGGGACTTAGCTTTGAGGCCTACGGGCCCGTAGGCGAGCTTCGCACTCAGGATATGGCAGGGCGGCCGATTGCCGATGCTGTGCGTTTTCCTGATCAGACGCAAGGGGTAGGGGTTGATGGCTTGAAAAGGTATCTTAAAATCCAACGAGAAGGGGATTTTATTCGCCAGTTGACCTCCAAGCTGTTGGCCTATGCACTGGGTCGTAACCTAATGCTTTCGGATGAACCATTCATCGAAGAAGTGATCCAGGGACTCGATGCCCACGATCACTCGATTCAGTGGTTGATTGAACAGATTATCACCAGTTCACAGTTCCAGAACCGTCGTGGCGATTCTCAGGTGACATGGAGCCCCGCATTATGAAAAACAAACGATTAGCAGAGCACGATACCTCTTGGTCACGCCGCCTCTTCCTGCAGGGTGCCGGTGTAGCGATGTCCCTTCCATGGCTGGAATCTCTCTCAGTGTTTGCCAAGGCACAGTCCCTCCCGGGGGAGGGGGCTTCCTCCTATCCGCGTCGATTTGCGGCGCTGTTCATGGCCAATGGCGTCAACCCTCATCATTTTTGGGCCAAAGCTGGAGAATCGGGACTTGAACTCGGCAAAAGCCTTGAGCCGCTGGCTCCCTACACCGCCAAGATGAATTACATTTCCGGGCTTTTTAACAAGAACGCGACGGGTGTGGGGATTCATCCAGGCCAGACGGGTAACCTCCTTTCGGGTGCGTCGCTTCAAAAGGGAGCCACCTTGCGCGGTGGTATTAGCATGGACCAGGTATTGGCTGAGCGTCTGGGGCATCAAACCATACAACCCAGCCTGGTGCTTGGCTGTGAACAGCCCGTGACTGGGTATCACGAAACCAACTTCTCCATGGCCTATGGCTCTCATATCTCCTGGCAAAATGAAAGCTCGCCGGTTCCCATGGAGGTTTATCCTTCTTTGGCCTTTGACAGCCTTTTCGAAAACAAGGGAGGCATGCGTCATTTGAGCATTCTCGATCGTGTGCGTGAACAGACCCAAGACCTGACGCGTCGGGTAAGCCGTGCTGATCAAGCAAAGCTTGATGAGTATTTTACCAGTGTCAGAGAGGTTGAAAAACGTATCGAATCCCAGCGGCGTCTTAAAGACAAGGCCGATGTCAGCTGGATCAAACGACCTCAGGATAGATTTGTTATGGAGCGACCTGAAAATGGGTTGCCTGAGGATATTCGAGAGCACATGCGCCTGATGTGTGACATCTTGGCTCTTGCCTTCCAGACCGATAAGACACGGGTTGCTACCTTGTTGCTATGCCGCGATATTTCGGGTCTGTTCTATCCCTTTCTTGATGCGCGCAACGCCCACCACAGTGCCTCGCACCATGATGAATCCGATGAATTTGAACGCATCACCCGCTACTACATTGGTCAACTTGCTTACCTAGCCAGCCGACTGGATGCCATGCCAGAGGGAGAGGGAACGGTATTGGATCACTCCTGCCTGATTTGGATTTCCAACATGTGGTCAGGGAGCAAACATGATTCAACCAAGGTGCCCCTCATCACGCTTGGTGGGCTTGATGGATCCCTGGAAACGGGTCGGGTGCTGGACTATTTGGATGACTCAGACGAGCAACGCAAACTTTGCAGTTTTTATCTCTCCATCATGGACCGAATGGGGGTGAGCCTGGAAACCTTTGGGGATGCTGATACTCGCCTAAAGGGCATCTAGCATGGCGGTGTTCATTTCTGGATTTTGACGGGCGTGGTTTTAAGGCGTGACCCAGCGCTCATCTTAGGGACATCATGGGTATATGCCTTGCCGAATTGCATCCCTTGCCCTGCTGTGGGTCCTTGGTCTTCTGCCGCTGCAATCTGAGGACTGGAAGCTCAAAGAGCTGGAATACAACCAACCTGGAATGAGTGTTGACTTAGGCGTGGGGCTCTGGGCATGGCCCATGCCTATGGATTACGACCAAGATGGTGACCTGGATCTGGTCGTCGCCTGCCCTGATAAGCCCTCCAATGGGGTGTATTTTTTCGAAAACCCTGGGCTTGCCCCGGGGCAATCGCTGCCTATTTTCCGCAAGGCAATCAGGGTGGGAGATGCCTCACAGAACATGCAGGTCAGCTATGTCGCAGGGCAGGCTCGAGTGCTGGTAGAAAATCAGGAGTGCCTTGATTTCCGGAATCAGGGCTTTGCCTCGCGTGCGACCATTTACCCTGAAGCCCGCTTTCACCCCGGACAAACCCGAGCTCGCATGTGGCGTTATGTGGACTGGGAGGGCGATGGTGATCTGGACCTGATGGTCGGGGTTGGGGATTGGTCAGATTACATCTGGGATCAGGCCTATGATGCTCAGGGGCGATGGCAGCATGGTCCCTTACATGGGTGGGTGTATCTGATTGAAAACCAGGATGGGGTCTATGCCAAAAACCCAGTCAAGGTGACCGCAGGTGGGAGTCCAGTGGATGTCTACGGATGGCCTAGCCCCAATTTGGCTGATTTTGATGGCGATGGGGATCTGGATCTGCTTTGCGGTGAATTCCTAGATGGATTCACTTATTTTGAAAACATCGGTAGTCGCCAATCCCCTAGTTATGCTTCGGGGCGACGGTTAATGAATTCAGCTGGAGAGTCCCTGAAAATGGACCTGCAAATGATTACCCCAGTGGCCATTGACTGGGATGGCGACGGGGATATGGATTTGGTGGTAGGGGATGAGGATGGCAGGGTGGCTCTAGTGGAGCATCTTGGCAGGGTCTTAGGAGGTATGCCTGAGTTCAGAGCTCCAGTTTATTTTCAACAGGAGGCCGACACCCTGAAATTCGGTGCTCTGGCCACCCCCTTTGCGCATGACTGGGATGGTGATGGCGATGAGGATATTCTCTGCGGCAACACGGCCGGACAAATCGGTATTTTTATCAATTTGGATGGTAACGGTAAGCAATGGAGTGCCCCCTCCTTGCTGGAAGTGGACGGCAAACCCTTTCGTATCACCGCCGGTGAGGATGGATCGATACAGGGGCCAGCCGAAGCCAAGTGGGGCTACACGACTTTTTCGGTTGCTGACTGGGATGGCGATGGTCATGAAGATGTGATTGTCAATTCCATCCTGGCTCGCCTGATGCTGCTCAAAAACCGTTATGGGCGCTTTGAGTCCCAGCCCTTGCCCTTTTGGAGACGGTCACGCCCACCCACTTTTTATTGGTGGGATACGTTGGCAGAGGAGACCCAGACTCAGTGGCGCACGACCCCTTTTGCCTGTGATTTTGATGGCGATGACCTGATGGACCTGATCCTGCTCGATCAAGAAGGTTACCTAACCTGCCAAAGCCGTGCCTTGAAGGATCCCAGACATTTTGTGAATGAAGATGAAGAGCCCATTCGGCTCAATGCCAGGACAGCCGGTGGCAGTGGTCGCATCAAACTCGATGTGGTGGACTGGGATGGCGACGGAAGGTTGGACATCCTAGTCAATTCGGAAAATGCGACCTGGTATCGTAATTGTGAAACCCGGTCCGGCAAGATCGTCCTCAAGCGCATAGGCCCTCTTGCCAGACGCAATGTGGCGGGGCATACCTCCAGCCCCTCGACCTGCGATTTTGATCGGGATGGGCGTCCCGATCTTTTGATTGGGGCAGAAAATGGACGCATTTATTACATCGCCCACCAGGACTGTATTGCCTACCCGAAAGCCTCCCTCCAGGCCAGAGGACCTCAGGCCAAGCAAGCCCCTCCTTTTGCTGGTTGGCGCGACGCCTCTTTCATTTATGACCAGGCGCCATTCCCAGAATGCCATGCTTCGACGATTGCTCAAACCTCCCGTGGACTGGTAGCGGCCTGGTTTGGTGGGACACGCGAGAAGCATCCAGATGTCGGCATTTGGAGCAGTTACCACGATGGGGAAGGGTGGTCGACTCCTCGGCAATGGGCAGACGGCGTTCAGCACGCTGATCTCAGATATCCCACCTGGAATCCGGTGCTCTATCAGCCCCCAGGCAAGCAACCGCTGATGCTGTTTTTCAAGGTGGGCCCTAATCCTCAGCAATGGTGGGGAGAGGTGCTGTTCAGCTATGATGGGGGACGTTCCTTCCGTGATCGCCGTCGCCTTCCAGAAGGCATGGACGGTCCTGTTCGGTGCAAACCGCTGCTACTACCCTCGGGTGTGTTGCTGTGTCCTTCCTCTACCGAACATGGCAATGACTGGCGCTTTCACTTTGAACGCCTAAGCAATCTGTCTCACCCCGAACTGGGATCGTCCTGGTCCAGACATGAACCTGAGGAACAACCTTTCCAGATTATTCAACCCACTTTCTTGAGTCATCCCGATGGCAGCTTGCAAGCCCTGTGCCGCTCCAAGCACGAACGTATTGTTCAGAGCTTCTCGCGAGATGGAGGCCTGACCTGGTCACCTCTCGAACGCACCGACATGCCGAACAATAACTCGGGTATTGAGTCCTTGAGCTTGTCCGACGGGCGTCATTTACTGGTTTACAATCACATGGGTGGAGGCAGGCGTCAGGAGGGCTGGGGGTTTCGCAACCGAATCCATCTGGCCATGAGCGAGGATGGTCGTTCCTGGCAAGCGGTTGCTGAGCTGGAATCAGCTGAAACTGGAGAATTCTCCTACCCTTCCATGATTCAGGCCCGCGATGGTCTGGTTCACATCACATACACCTGGAATCGTCAGCGCCTGCGGCACATGATTCTGGATCCTGCAGCACTCGAACCCATAGGGCCGGTTAGTCGCTTTGATGCCCCTTGATCGCGTTTGATTCGCCGGTTTTCTCCGGTGGTCCGATCAAAACCACAAATTCTCCCTTAACACGTATCGAATGCCGATCCTGCCAGAGATGCTCAGCCCTTCCCCGTGTCCATTGCTCGAATTTTTTGGTTAATTCTCTGGCTAGAACCACCTCTCTTTCGGGCATCAGATCCTTGAGTTCCTCAAGTAACTTTTCAATGCGATGGGGCGATTCATAAAGTACCAATGTGGCAGGCAGGGAGCGACAAGACTCTAATTTGCGACGTCTCCTGGCACTTTTGCGATCCAGAAAACCGAGGAAGTGAAATGTTTCAGTTGGCAATCCGCTGGCACTGAGGGCAGTGATACACGCCGAGGCCCCGGGGAGGGACTGAACTTCGAATCCTCCAGCAATCACTTCGCGTACGATGCGTTCGCCAGGATCACTGATGCCAGGCGTGCCAGCGTCGGTTACCAGGGCCAGTCGCTCACCTCTGGCCAAGCGGTTAAGGATTTGTTCCACCCGAGCTGCCTCATTGAACTTGTGATAACTGATCAGCGGTTTCTGGATGTCGAAGTGCTTGAGCAGGATGCCTGAATGACGGGTATCTTCGGCCAGGATCAGATCGCATTGCCTGAGCGTTGAGAGCGCCCGGAGGGTGATGTCCTCCAGGTTCCCAATCGGGGTTGCTACCAGGTAAAGAACCCCTTCCTTCAGGGGTTGTCCCGGCTCGGTCTCAGGCTTGGGATGTGGTATGCCCATCGGGGATTATTCTTTCAGATTGCCTAGGACCTGTCAGGTACAAGTTAAACTCGATCAACCGCTGGTTGATCATCTGCAACCTTTTGATAGACTCTCTTCCGCATGGCATCCGGTCCATCCAAATCTAAAAGCAAGTCCAGGTCCCCGAGGCAGGAGGAGAAGCCTCAGGGTTTTGCCTCGTACTTTCAAGGTAACTGGTGGTGGCTGTGGGGTGGCTTGGCCTTGGGGGCGGTGGTGATCTGGCAAGGTAAATCTAAGCCATTGGACGCGTCAAATACCATATCCGGTGTAGCGACTGAAGCCGGCTTGCCGACCTATCATTCAGCCTCGGCGCCTCAGCTCACTATGGAGCGACTGCGGCAGCCGGATGAAGCTGTCTTTGCCGAATATGCAGGATCTTCCTCCTGTGTGCCATGCCACCGCGAAGTCTTTGATAAGTGGCAGCCATCCAATCACGCCCTGGCAGAGCGCTCACTTGATGCCTCGGTGGACCGGTCCGCTTTCGATCCGATGAAGACTTTTCATGTCGGATCGGTCAAGACCCAGGTCTCGAGTGATGGTGAGACCTTTCAGGTTGATACCCTGGGCCTGGGGGGCACCAACCAGGTTCACTCTATTGAAAGAGTCATTGGTCACGAGCCCCTTCGCCAGTTTCTGGTTGATCAAGGCCGAGGAAAGCTGCAGGCCATGGATGTATCCTGGGACCCGCATCGCATGGACTGGTTCAATGTTTATGGAGATGAGGATCGCACATCCGGTGAATGGGGTCATTGGACGGGGCGCGGCATGAATTGGAACAGCATGTGTGCAGGCTGCCACAACACCCGTCTGCGTAAGAATTATGACTCAGAGCAAGACGCCTATCACACCGCCATGGCTGAAATGTCTGTGGGTTGTGAGTCTTGCCATGGGCCGCTTAAGAATCATGTCCAATACTACCAGCATCCCCCCGAAGGTAAGGAGCCGCCTCCTGTTCATCTTGGTAAACGCGATCCACAGCAGGTCCTCAACACCTGTGGTTCGTGCCACTCGCGACGGACGGAGCTGACGGGTGATTTTCTCCCTGGTGAACCTTTCCTGGATCATTACTCTCTGGTGGTACCTGATGCCTCGGAGATTTACTATCCAGATGGGCAGGTGAGGGAGGAAAACTACGTCTACACATCCTTTTTGAGCAGTCGCATGCACCATGCTGGCGTTCATTGTCTAGATTGTCACGACCCTCACTCCAATAAAACCATTTTACCAGGGAACGCCTTATGCATGCGCTGCCACTCAGGTGGTTATCCTGGATCACCGGTGATTGAACCTGGGGCTCATATGTTTCATGCCGCAGAAACTCCCGGAGGACGATGTGTGGATTGTCACATGCCTCAGACGACTTACATGCAGCGTCATCCCCGTCGAGATCATGGCTTTACCATCCCTGACCCGCTGCTAACTCGGGAGTTAGGAATCCCTAACGCTTGCAATCGCTGTCACGAAGATCAGACAACTGATTGGGCGGTGGAGTTCACACAGGCTTGGTATGGTGACCGCCTAGATCGCCCCACACGCGAGCGAGCCAGGTGGGTGGCAGCCGCACGCAGTGCGCGGGAAGGCACGCATCGTCCCATGCTAGCCATGCTCAGAGATGATGTGACACAACCTTTCTGGAAGGCTGTGGCCGCTCGCATGCTTGATATTTGGTGGTTTGAGGACGGAGTGAGCCAAGCACTGGTTGAGGCTTCCCTTGCGGAGGATGCCCTCATTCGCTCTCAAGTGGCTATCGCCATGGGTCCAGCAGCTCAGGCAAAACACCCAGCGATATCCAAAGCCCTGAATGACCTGTTAGAGGACCCGGTACGCAGTGTTCGGGTCAATGCAGCCTGGGCCCTTAGGGGAGAGCTCAAACCCACCTCTTTGGCGGGTCAGGAGCTTGAACACTTTCTTAACCTGCATCTTGACCAACCTTCAGGTCAGATGCAGAAGGGTGCTTGGTATCTTGCCAAAGGAGATGTGGGCAGCGCCCTCAAACGGTATGAGCAGGCTGTTCGATGGGATCCGAACAGTGCACCGCTGAGGCATGAGTTGGGCGTCATTGCCAGTATGTCCGGTGACCCTCAGAGAGCGCTCAAGGAAATGCAGGAAGCCTGTCGATTGGATCCCACTGAAGGGGAGTATTTCTATAAACTGGCCCTCGCATGGAATGAACTGGGCCGAAATGACCAGGTCATGCAATCACTCCTCAAAGCCGTTGAAGTCAATCCAGATCACAGCCGTGCTTGGTATAACCTCGGTTTGGCCCACCACGGCAAGGGCCAACAAGATGATGCCCTTCGTAGTCTGATTCGTGGTGAATCAGCCAATCCTTTTGATCCAGAGATCCCTTATGCGAGGGCTACCATCCTGCTGGAAATGGGACGCCTGGAAGAGGCACAGCGCGCGGCTAGGCGTTGTCTGGAGATCACCCCAAACTTCGAAGCAGCGCGCACGCTCCTCAATCGCACCGGAGGCTTCTGAATTCGGTCTTGAAAAGCCAGCCATTCTATTGCGAAATGGTCGCCAACTTTGTTTAAAACTATGTTGCTGGGCGAAATACTTACCAAAGAGCAGATCATTCCCGAGATGCAGGCGACCACGCGCTGGGAAGCCATCGAAGAGCTGATCGACCTTCTCGTTGCCTGCAACAAGATCCGGCCTGCTGATCGAGAATCCATCGCCAACGTGGTCAAAAAACGTGAATCCAGCATGAGCACGGGCATCGGATTCGGGGTGGGGATCCCTCATGCCTCAACTGATTTGATCTACGATGTCGTCGGTGCTTTTGGTCGATCCAAGAACGGGGTCAATTTTGATGCGCTCGACAACAAGCCTGTCAATCTAGTGATGCTATTTTTAGTGCCTCAGGGTCAATTCCAGAAACACCTACATACGCTTGCGAACATAGCTAAAATTCTGCACAACAATGATTTCAGGCAATCTCTGGAGCAAGCCGGCGATGCCGAAGTCATGGAGCGGCTTTTTAAAGAACAGGCTGGCAGCAAGCCCTAAGTTTTGACTTCTAGCCCTTCGGCATTCCCTCACTCAAGCGATTCCATGGATGATTCCAAGACGGTGCTGACTCATTTGATTAAGACCCGACTTCAGGGTGCAATCAGTAAGGTTTTTCCTGAGGCCGATCCTGGCCTTATCCAACTCCAAATATGCACCAATCCTCGATACGGGGATTATCAGTGCACCTCAGTCATGGCTATTGCCAAGGGGCTGAAGCTCAATCCTCGCAAGGCTGCCGAGGAGGTGCTTGAGCATTTGGATCTATCGGGAGTGGCCTCCGATCCTGAGTTGGCTGGTCCTGGATTTATCAATATTCGACTGCTTCCAGAGGCCGTGACCCAAGCATTGTTGCAAGCAGCTCGGACCGGTAGCTGCTTTGTTCAGCCATCCGATCAAACTCAAACGATGGTCATTGACTTTAGTTCCCCCAATGTGGCCAAGCCCATGCACGTGGGGCACATTCGCTCGACCATCTTGGGTGACTCTCTGGCACGGGTGGCTCGTTTACTGGGACACAAAGTGATCACCGACAACCATATTGGTGACTGGGGAACTCAATTTGGGAAGTTGCTGGTTGGCTGGAAAAAGCATCTTGATGCAGCCAACCTGGCAAAGGATGCCCTGGGAGAGCTCGAACGACTTTATCGAATGGTCAACCAGGCCTGTGAGGAGGATGAAGCGGTGCTTGAGGAAGCCAGGCAGGAACTGGTCGCCCTTCAAAGGGGTGATGAAAACAACCTGGCCATCTGGAAGGAGATGAAAGAGGTCTCCAGATTACAGTTTGATCAGATCTACGAGCGGCTTGGGGTGGTGTTTGATCACGCTCATGGAGAAAGTTTTTACAACGATCACCTCCACTCAGTGGTGCAAGCGCTCACCGAGAAAGGCCTGGCCCGCGACAGCCAAGGCGCCAAGGTAGTGTTTTTCGAAGGTCAGCCTGATTTAGAAGATCATCCGGCCCTGATTCTTAAGAAAGATGGTGGGGCCAACTACACCACAACTGATCTGGCTACCTTGGATTATCGACGCAAACAATGGCAGCCTGACGAAATCATCTATGTGACCGATGGCAGGCAACAATTACATTTCCGTCAGCTTTTTGCTATCTTCAAACAATGGCAGCCTGAATCCAACATCCTTCTTTCCCACACCTGGTTTGGTAGTATTCTTGGATCCGATGGGAGGCCTTTCAAAACACGTTCAGGGGATACCATCAAGCTCAACGACCTGCTTGACGAGGCTGAAGAGCGGGCACTTAGAGCCATCAAGGAGAAAAATCCTGACCTGCCCGAGCAGACGGCAAACGAGTTGGCCAGCATTATTGGGATAGGGGCAGTTAAATATGCTGATTTGCTTCCGAATCGCCAGACTGACTATGTCTTTGATTGGGATAAGATGCTATCGCTCAGCGGTAACACAGCACCCTATCTGCAATACGCTTGCACTCGCATCCGAAGTATCTTCAGAAAAGCCTCTCTGGATGAAGCGGCCTTTTTGGCCGAATGTATCGCCTCAAACATGGAACTGGTTATGGAATCAACTCATGAGCAAACCCTGGCCCGCAAGTTGATTCACTTTGGTCTCATTCTCGAGTCGGTGCTTTCTGACCATCGCCCCAACTACCTTTGTAACTACCTCTATGAATTGGCGGGTACCTACACCTCGTTCTATGAGCATTGCCCAGTGCTAAAGTCCGAAGGATCAGTCCAGACTAGCCGCTTGCTGCTTTGTTCGCTTACAAGGCAAGTCCTTGAAAAAGGGTTGGGGCTACTGGGGATCCAAACCCCTTCATTCATGTGAGCCATTGTATGAAGGCCTCGCTTTCCAGGTCCCTACCTGGCTAAGGAGGTATTCACAGAGTGCCTGGTGATCATCCAATTTCACGGGTGCCAACCCCCCGTTGCCGTGAACCTCAAATCCCTTACCCAAAGCAGGGCCATTGAGCACGCAAAGATTGGTTCTGCCATGCTGCAGTTGGTGCCTGACCTTGGTTAATAGACTTTGAGAATCGCCCTCTACCTCGTATTTCCAGCCGATCAGGAGTGATTCAGGAAACCAATCCCTGAGGCAAGGTAGGATTTTGGGGCAGGGGATGAGCTTCATCATCAGATTACCTAGCTGACTACTGATTTTGCCTTCCACGAGCTCTTCCAGTTGGCCATCGCTTTGGGAAAGGAACACACCACCGGGTTTGAAATCGCTCACAGCGGCAGCGTGGCATACAGCAGCGGCTCCCAGGGAGGCCTGATTTTGAAGGGCATTAGCCAGTTCATCAGTGGTTTCAAAAGGGATCACCTGATTGAGGCCGCTTGGCATTGGGGCGGTACTTGCAAGGCTTCTGAGTAGGACCACCTCATGACCACTTCGGGTGAAGGCCTCTGCCAGCTGAGTGCCCAGCGAGCCGGTTGAAAAGTTGGTTAATCTGCGCACCTGATCCACAGGTTCGGAGGTAGGGCCAGCTGTGATAATGATTCTGGGCATGGGAATTCTTGGGAGCGCTTTGCTTACACAGAAGCCCTCAGACCAGTGGGCCTCGTTTTGTGACTTGTGAACCTCGTCTCATGATCCATATTATTCTCCAGATGACTTTTATCTGATTTAACGACAATCCATGGCCTCCAATCCAATTTTTTCTGCATCCTTCCTTTCCCGCAATGTCCTCAGTGTGATCCTTGGGGGGGGGGCAGGCACTCGCCTCTACCCGCTCACCAAAGAGCGCAGCAAACCTGCTGTGCCACTGGGTGGTAAGTATCGCCTAGTTGATGTCCCTATCTCTAACTGCATCAACTCGGGCCTGCAAAGGGTTTTCGTTATGACCCAGTTCCTTTCGGCTTCGCTGCATCGGCATATTTCCCAATCTTATAAATTTGACCACTTTTCGAGAGGATTTGTCGAAATTCTGGCAGCAGAACAAACGCCGACCAGTTCATCCTGGTATGAAGGAACGGCTGATGCGGTTCGCAAGAATCTGACCCACTTGACCAGTCAGCCATTTGAATATTTGGTGATCCTCAGTGGTGATCAGCTCTACCGAATGGATTATCTCCAAATGTTAGCTCATCACATGGAGACCGGAGCTGATTTGACGGTGGCCACCATCCCGGTCAGAAAAGAGTCAGTTTCCGGGCTTGGCATCATGCAAATGAATGATGCGTGTGAAATCACCCGATTTGAGGAGAAGCCCAAGGATCCTGAGCTTCAACAATCACTGCAACTCCCGCGAGATTGGTATGAAAGGTTGAATATCATCGATGATGAAGACCTCTGGCTCGCTTCAATGGGGATCTACATTTTTAATAGGCAAACGATCCTTGAGCTGCTTGATAACGCCAAGACGGATTTTGGTAAGCACATCATCCCCGACGCCATCAAGACGCACAAGGTCTCTTCTTATGTCTTTCAGGGCTACTGGGAAGACGTAGGAACCATTAAGGCGTTTTTCGAAGCCAACCTCGATCTGACTTCAGTGATGCCTAAGTTTAACTTTTTTGACATGCAGTCACCGGTATTCACCCGCCCCAGATTTCTTCCCGCCAGCAAAGTCAACGGAGGGAACATACAAAACAGCCTCCTTTCAGATGGCTGCATTGTCCAAGGGGCTCAACTCAAGGACTGTATGTTGGGCATTCGAAGCATCGTAGGTGAAGGCACAGATCTGGAGGAGGTGGTCATGATGGGGGGCGATTATTACGAGAGTGAAGATTCAATCAGCCAGGCAGCCAAACAGGGTCGCCCTAGGATTGGCATTGGAGCCAACACGCAAATTCGGCACGCCATCATCGATAAAAATGCACGCATCGGTAAGCATTGCCGTATCACACCTGATGACAAACCCCAGGAAATGGACCATGCTCTTTATCATATTCGAGATGGTATTGTGATCATTCCCAAGAATGCTGTGGTCCCTGATGGAACGGTTATTTGATTTTCAGTAGTCTTTCACGTTCTGGCAAAGGGTGACCATCATGCCTGACAACTCCGCTAGCTTCAGCCCCAAACTAACCGAGGATGATTTGCATCTCTTCAACGAAGGGAGGCATTTCAAACTCTATGAGAAATTGGGGAGCCATCCCATGGAAGTGGATGGCACGCAGGGTGTGTATTTTGCTCTTTGGGCTCCCAACGCCAAGCATGTGCATGTCATGGGCGACTTCAATGGATGGTCCAAGGATCAGCATGCCATGGAGCGTTGTGGTCAATCTGGCCTCTGGGAAAAGTTTATTCCTGGGGTATCTCTCGGGGCAGCTTACAAATACTTCATCGTATCCTCCCTCAATGGTTATTCAGTAGAAAAAGCCGACCCATTTGCCAGGCAGCACGCGCTGCCGCCACACGCTCATTCATTGGTCGCCTGCTCGCAGCACGCATGGGATGATGAAGCCTGGATGTTGGGACGCCATGAGCGCAACTGCCATCAGGCACCCTTCAGTGTCTACGAGGTACACTTAGGATCCTGGAAGCGTGACCCCAATGACCCAGCTAGACAGCTTAATTACCGTGAGATAGCTCCGCTCTTAGTTGAGCATGTTCTTGCCACAGGCTTCACGCATGTAGAATTGCTGCCACTCATGGAGCACCCCTTTTATGGTTCTTGGGGTTACCAGAGTACGGGTTTTTTCGCCCCGACATGTCGCTACGGAACGCCATCGGATTTTGCCTTCCTTGTGGATACCTTGCACCAGCATGGTATAGGGGTAATCCTTGACTGGGTGCCCTCGCACTTCCCTGATGACGCCCATGGGCTTGGTTTTTTTGATGGAACCCATCTCTATGAGCACGCGGATCCACGTCAGGGGCATCATCCTGACTGGAAAAGCTCTATTTTCAACTATGGCCGACACGAGGTTCGGAGTTTTCTCATCAGCAGCGCTTTTTTCTGGTTAGATAAGTTCCATCTCGATGGGCTGCGCGTCGATGCGGTGGCTTCCATGCTTTATCTGGATTATTCCCGTCAAGAAGGGGAGTGGATCCCAAATCGCTATGGTGGGAACGAAAACCTTGAGGCCATTGAGTTCCTTCAGTGCCTCAATAAGGAGGTTTATCGCCAATTTCCATCCGTGCAGATGATTGCTGAAGAGTCAACTGCTTGGCCCATGGTATCGCGTCCTCTCTATCTCGGAGGGCTGGGTTTTGGCTACAAGTGGGATATGGGCTGGATGCACGATACGCTCGCTTACTTGGCTCGCGATCCAATCCACCGCAAGCATCACCATCAGCAGCTGACCTTCCGCGGGCTTTATGCCTTTTCTGAAAACTACATGTTGCCTCTTTCGCACGATGAGGTGGTTCATGGTAAGGGCTCTCTCCTGGATAAGATGCCGGGAGATCGCTGGCAGCAGTTTGCAAACCTTCGGGTTTTGTTTGGCAACATGTTTGCCCAGCCAGCTAAGAAACTGATTTTCATGGGAGGTGAATTTGGCCAATGGCGTGAATGGAACCATGATATCAGCCTGGATTGGCATTTGTTGGAGCTTGAGCCTCATCGTGGTCTGATGAACTGGGTGCGGGATTTAAACCATGCCTACCGCCGAGAACCTGCCCTGCATTGCAACGATACCGAGGCCGAGGCATTTCAATGGGTTGACTGCGACAACGCGGATGAAAGTGTGATCAGCTGGCAGCGCCACGATGCCACCTCAGGACAAACGGTGCTTGTCGTGTTTAACTACACCCCTGTTGTTCGGCACGATTATCGAGTAGGGGTTTCTGAGGAAGGCTACTGGGAGGAAATTCTCAACAGTGATGCCTGCGAGTATGGCGGCAGTGGGGTTGGGAACATGGGAGGCGTTCGCACCGAGAACACCGGATGGAATTGGCGGCCACACAGCCTCCAATTATCCCTAGCGCCGCTGGCAGTTCATTTCCTGAGACATGTGAAAAATCCACAGGCCTCCAGGAGTCAGGAGGTCTAGCTTGGATTGCTAGGGTTCTGCGGTAATGGTTTGCCAGTCTATCCCCTGAGTACGAGCGTATTTCTCAAAGGCTCGCTCATTTTGTAGGATCACAGCCCTCACCACACTTGAGTCATCCGCATGGCCCAGATCCACGATTGAGTCTGGGATCACATCGACCTTTCGATGGGCGTAAGTCAGTGCAAAGACTGCCTCTGCCAGAGCAAAATAGGGCAACTCCTGATACGCACCTTCATAGGTATCTTCAACGGCATTGGCGAGAAACTCAAGTTGGTCAACCAAATGTGGGTATTTCGGTGCATGGATCTGGGTGAACTCCGCCTTCCAGACTGGTATCTGTCGTATCACCTTTTCCACGACCGCTGGGGTAATCAGAGAGGCCCCATTGTTCACAAAACGAACGAACTCTGCCATGTCCGAATCCTAGTAAAAAGCATGCCTCAATGACAATTTGATTCTTGTCGGCTTTCAATCTGCTTGATGGCCCATTGAGCATGCTCTGCGATAAGGGGCTCCGGATCCATGGCTGCCTTTTCCAAAGCTGGCAAGGATCGGATATCCCCCAGATTCCCAAGCGCCACACACACATTTCGTAACAGACCTCGCCGCTTGCTTCGCATCATGGGCGTATCTCGAAACTTTTTCCGGAAGGACGCATCGTCTAGTTCCAGCCATTTGAGTAGATCAGCTTCTTCAAGATCATCTCTGAACACACTCTTCATGAGATGACCCTCGCGAGCAAAACGATTCCAAGGGCACACTGCCAGACAATCGTCGCAACCAAAAACGCGGCCTCCGATCAACGGCCTAAGGGGTTCGGGGATGGATTCCTTTAGCTCAATGGTCAGGTAGGCAATGCAACGCCGTGCATCCAGTTTGAATGGTTCTGGAATGGCTTGGGTGGGGCATGCGTCCAGGCAACGGGAGCAATGACCGCATCGGTTGGGTTCGGGTTGATCAGGCTTCAGTTCCAGAGAGGTAAGGATTTCAGCGATCAGGAACCAATTGCCCAATGATCTACTGATTAGGTTGGTGTGCTTACCAATGAAGCCGATCCCGGCTCGGGTGGCGAGATCCCGTTCCATGATGGGGCCCGTATCCATGTAGGCGCGGTGAACGTGCCCGGCTCCCCCAATGTCCTCGAGTTCAAGGCAGAGACTTTCAAGAGGCTGCTTCAGAGCGGTGTGATAATCCTGATGCCGGGCATACCTAGCAACGAGCCCCCTTGGGCCTAATTCGCATGCTTGAACACTGGCCTCCCGCGTATGGTAGGACATGGCAAGTGTGATGACCGAGCGCACTTCCGGGAGCACCTGCTGGAGATTCCCTTTTTTCTCCTGATGCCGTTCCAGATAATGCATTTGACCATGCATGCCTTGCTCAATCCATGCCTGATAGGCTGGAAAATGGGTTGGCGTTTCGGCGTGCGTGAAGCCGCAGGCGTCAAAGCCAAGTTTCAGGGCCTGATGACGGATGGTAGTCTCCAGGGAGGCGATCATTGATTCGAGGGCTTTGCCGGCGATGATGGCCCTATCTTTGCCTGAGCGTTGACTCTGGGTGAACCCATGGAATGACGGGTACGGTTCTTGGCAGCTCGAAAGGAACGGATGATGATCTGGGTGATTTGCCGCATCGGCCTGACCTCAGTATTGATCATCAGATCAGCCGATTGATAGGCTTGCTTGCGTTGGTCCAGCAGCTTGGTGATGGTTGATAGGGGATCCTCAGTCTGAAGTAATGGGCGGTGCGACTGACGGCTAATGCGATCGTAAATAGTGGCCGGCGAAGCCCAGAGGCATACGATGAAAGCGTAGCTCTTGAGTTTTTCCAGGTTGTCTTCAAAGGTGACAAGGCCTCCACCCGTAGAAATGACATGGTTTGACCACTGGTCCATTTCTCTGACCAGTTGTTGCTCGAGTTTCCGAAAGGATGCCTCCCCTTGGCTTGCGAAGATTTCTTGGATTGAGCACTTGGCCTCTGACTCGATCCTTTCATCGGTATCAATAAACTCAAACCCCATGAGGTCGGCAAGATGCCTTCCGATGGTGGATTTTCCCACCCCCATGAAACCCGTCAATGCAATGTTCTGGATCTTCCGCTCCGATGACACTTGTCGACCTTAACGCTAGTTTTACCTAATGGCAAAGCGGTAATTCCTCATCAAACATACCGAAGTGAGTCTTCAAGGGGGGGAGTGCTTTGAAGACGCAGCCCAGCGATGTGAAGGGCTCAAGTGACTAATCAGGAAAGCTCAGTGATTGCCAAGTAAAGCTGAGAGACAAGCTTGCATAGAAAGCAGGAGATGGCGGCTGGGGGGAGGGAAAGTGAATCAAAATGAAAGTATGAGATTTCAGCAGTCGGCTAAATCAATCGGCTAAATCAAGCGGCTCGAGGGGGCGGCTCAAGCAGTCGGTGTGTCAGCGCTGAGACTGGAAACTCAGTTGAAGTATGAGTGGAAGTATCAGTGCAAGTCTCAGTTCGAGGTTTCCCTCTGGTATTCAGTTCCGATAAAGAAGTGGCCGAGCAACTTAGCCAAATCACCCTAGCCGGGTTGGCTTGCAGGGAGTCTTGACAGATT
>JALRAZ010000295.1 GCA_023257935.1 Verrucomicrobiota bacterium | reverse complement strand
TTGTTGATATTGTTCATACATCTGGGCCCATTGTTTGATGAGGATTGCTTCCTCAGCTGAGTCAAGGAATCGTCCCAGTATCCGACGACAAACCCAAGCCAGGGCCTGCTCCGGAGAGTGTCTTCTGAGGGCTTCGGCAGCCAGATACTGAGAGGCCTCAAGCAGGGTTTGATCATTAAGCAATGTCAGTGCTTGCAGGGGGGTATTGGTCCGACGCTGACGCACTTCACATACCCGACGCTGGGCCTGATCAAAAAGAAACGCTGGAGAGCTGGATCGGCGCCAGAAAGCATAAATCATGCGTCGATAGCGGGCCGATCCTGGGCTGGGCTCATAGGTGAATTTCCCCATGAACATGTCCTGCCAAATCCCGGCAGGCTGGAATGGGCGAACCGGGGGTCCCCCCAGGGCCGGATGCAATAAGCCTGAAGTGCATAAGACGGCATCGTGAATCATCCAGCTTGGAAGACGGTGCCTTGAGGCTCTGGCCCACCAGCGATTGGTGGGGTCAGCATCCATCATGGCAGGGGTCACCTTACTTTGCTGGCGATAGGTATCGCTCCTGACCATGAGCCGAATCATGTGTTTGATATCCCATCCAGACTCCATGAATTCGACCGCCAGCCAGTCCAGCAATTCGGGGTGCGTGGGGGGCTCACCCTGAAGGCCAAAATCCTCGGGGGTTCTCACCAATCCGGCCCCAAAGATCAGTTGCCAGAGATGATTGACCATCACGCGAGCGGTCAGAGGATGATCCTCTGAAACAAGCCATGATGCCAATTCGAGGCGGTTTTGGGGAGGCATATCACCCAAGCCCTTGATCATCGAGGGCACACCAGGATCAACCGGTTCACCCTTTTTGTCCCATACACCTCGAATCAGAACATGCGTCTGCCTAGGCTCACTACGCTCGGCAAGAACCATGACTGGCTGTGCCTGATTTCCCGCCTCCATTTCCTTGAAATGATCCTGGTAACGATCATGGCCTTTTTTGGCCTGCTGGTAGGCATCATCCCCTGCGAGAAACTGAGTGAGAAGGCCCTCTTTAAGCATCGGGTCAATGTCTTCAGGCCGATCCAGTTTCAGGGAGGCCAGTTGTTCGAGCGCGCTCGGGTTCAGGGATTGGAGAGCCTCCCCAGGTTGCTGGGTTGTCGCGATCTGAAACTTGCCGACATTGGCATCTCCAAGAGTCGATCGGTGCATCATGACCCAAACCAGCTCCTCGTCCTCGCCCAGTCTGATGGGGGTTTTCAAGGCAAAGAGGGCTTTTCGCGAGGAAGCCTCTGGGTCATCGTGCGTCGTCCAACCATTACGCGGGTCATCATCCAAGGTATGAGCAATCACCCCATAGCGCTCCCCCTCACGAGGCTTGGCTTCGAAATCAGCGATAGCATGAGCAATAGGTATTTCATGAATCAGACTGGCACCACGGCGACGCTTGAATAATTTGGCATTGGTCAGGATGAATTCACCACCAGCCCCCCGCCCATAACGACCTTGCCCATTGGATGGGTCTTTAAACACCTCAAGTCGAATGCCGGTAAGATAACGATTGCTAGGCTGCCAGATAACCCGGTAGTCCTCATGTCGGGGATTGGGTCCGGTGGCAACGATGACTCCCTCATCATCGGCCCGAAGTTCAGTCCCATGGTTGCTCTCGAGGGCGCCGGGATGAGCCATTTCCCATGGGCTGTATGCATCTCTGACTCGCTCAAGCATTTCCCCAAGCCAGGGCTTGAATCGTCCCATGGCCATTTCCTTGGCGGCTTCGAGTCGGCCGCTTGCTTGCTGGAGGTGACGCTGGGCGGCCTGCCACTGGGCCTCGGCCAAAGGTGCCTGATAATCCAAGTAAGGCTTGGCATTAGACCCCGCTCGCCCACTTTCGTCGATGCTGTTGAAGTAGGCCGAAAGCTGGTAGTATTCTTGATGAGAGATGGGATCAAACTTGTGAGTGTGACACTGCGCACAGCCCAGAGTGAGCCCCATCCAAAGCGTGCCAACCGTATTGACCCGATCAATCACGTAATCGATTCGGGACTCCTCTGGATCACGCCCCCCCTCGCCATTGGTCATGTGGTTACGATGGAAGCATGTAGCAAGGATGGTTTCCGGGCTGGCTCCATCGACCAGATCTCCAGCAAACTGCAAGCGAGTGAAGGTATCAAAAGGCATGTTGCTGTTGAATGCCTGGATCACCCAATCCCTCCAAGCCCAATTGTTGCGAGTTCCATCCTGCTGAAATCCATCAGTGTCGGCATAACGTGAGGCATCAAGCCACCACATCGCCATGCGCTCGCCGTAGTGAGGGGATTCAAGGAGCCGCTCCACCTGCCTTTCCCAGGCATCAGGTATTGACCGGTCCTTGAAGCTTTCAAGCAAAGCTTCGCTGGGGGGCAACCCGGTCAAATCCAGGCTCAGGCGCCTCAGTTGGGTGGAATCTGAGGCCGATGGTGAGCGAGACATCCCTTTTTCGCGTAACTTCTGATCGATGAACACATCAATGGGGTGGCCTTGGGTGGCATCCAAATTGGGTCGCTTGGGAGGGACGAAAGACCAATGCTGGCCCCAGGGAGCGCCTTGTTGGATCCACTTTTCAAGGAGTTGCTTTTTCTCAAGACTCAGCGGTTTGTTGATTTCAGGAGGTGGCATGAGCGACTCAGCATCCAAGGCGTGAATACGCTCAACGAGCAAACTGCGAGCAGGATCTCCCGGCACAATGACCCCTACCCCCTTACTCCCTCCCACAGCAGATTCAAATTGATCGAGTCGCAGGTTGCCTTTTCGATTCGCCTGATCTGGGCCGTGACACTGAAAACAGTGGTCAGAGAGAATAGGTAGGATGTCGCGGGAAAAACTCACCTCACTCAGAAGCCTCGGCTGGTTCCAAAGGCAAAGCACCAAGAGGGCTAAACAGCGAACTGGTTGCAGTTGAAGCTTGGATGAAGTATGCACAGGAAAGCTTAAATTAAGGCATGAGGCGCTGGTGGAAAGTCCTAAATTCGTGATGATCGGCTGGTTGCCTGCTTGTAAGCCCATCATGCTTGCAGTAGGGTTTTCCTATGTTCGAATCATTATCTGGCAAGTTGCAGGGCGTGTTCAAGAACCTGCGGGGACTTGGCAAAATCAGTGAATCCAATGTTGCCGATTCGCTGAGAGAAGTCCGTATGGCTCTGCTGGATGCGGACGTCAACTTCAAGGTTGCCAAACAATTTATTGAGGATGTTCGAGAAAAGGCTATTGGACAAAAGGTCATTCAGAGTATTCACCCCGGCCAACAAGTCATCAAGATCATCAATGACGAACTCATCGCCTTACTGGGTTCAACCAATGCCTCGCTGATTTTAGATCGAAAGCCTGCATCCATCATGATGGTTGGTCTTCACGGAGCAGGTAAAACGACTTCCAGCGGCAAACTCGCCAAATGGCTAGGCAAACAAGGTCGAAAACCCCTATTAGTCGCAGCCGATGTCTACAGACCTGCCGCAATGGATCAGCTGGAAACACTCGGTAAGCAGCTTGACCTCCCCACCTTGGTCTGTCGCGGCGAGAGTGACGTCCTGAAAATTGCCAAGCAGGCCCAGGTTGAAGCCACAACGCAAGGATGTGACACCCTGATTTTTGACACGGCCGGACGTTTGCAGATTGATGAAGTCCTGGTCAATGAATTGGTCAGGCTGAAGGATCTGGTTCAACCCGATGAAATCCTGCTGGTCCTTGATGCTGCTACGGGTCAGGAGGCTGTCAATGTGGCCTCTCACTTTGATGAAGCCTTGGCCATCACTGGCTCCATTTTGACAAAACTCGATGGTGACGCACGCGGTGGAGCTGCCCTCAGCCTCAAGAGTGTCACCGGAAAACCTATCAAATTTGCCGGCGCTGGGGAAAAACTCGAAGATTTCGAACCCTTCCATCCCGAACGCATGGCCACCAGAATCCTTGGCATGGGGGATGTCGTCAGCCTGGTCGAGAAGGCTGCTGAAAACGTGGACATGGACGAGGCCAGGAAACTCGAGGAGAAAATGAAAAAGGGTGAGTTCACCCTGAATGATTTCCTGGACCAGCTCAGACAGATGAAACGCATGGGGCCCTTGGAGTCCATCGTCAAGATGTTGCCTGGGGGTAGCGACATGATTGCCGGAGCCGATCTCTCCAAACAGGAACGCGAATTTCGTAGGATGGAAGCCATGATTTGTGCCATGACCCCACAGGAGCGGCTCAGGCCTCAGATTCTCAATGGTCGCAGAAGGCAGCGAATTGCCAACGGTAGTGGGGTGCGTGTGGCCGAGCTGAACAACCTACTCAATCGTTTTGGCCAGATGCAGAAAATGATGCGCAAGATGGGTAAAATGCAAAAAATGATGGGCAAGATGGGTGGAAAAATGGCTGGTAAAATGGCAAGCCGCCTCGGAGCAGGGTTCGGTCTCCCTCGAGGGTGAAGACATGAGCCAACTCAAAACCATATTCAAATCCTTCCTGTCGATCGAGGCCCAGATGATCCGAGCAAGGCTTCTTGCTGCGGGTTTTCAGGCAACTGTGGTGGGTGAGGTAGCCTCCATTTCAACTGAGGGAGGTGCGATGGCCACTGGAGGTATTCGCATTCAAGTTCCGGCCAGCCAGGAAACCGAAGCTCGCCAACTGGTTGATGATCTGCTGACAAACAGCTCTGAGAGCGATGCCTGAAACCACCATGAAGCCTTCACTCATCCGAGCTCTTGCATCCAGACTCAAGCGAGGTGAGATCAGGAGTGATGCGGCCAGCTTGGAAAGCCATGCACAAGATAAATGGTTTGCCCGACACCTGCCCGATGCGGTAGCGCTACCTCGCTCAAGGGAATCGGTCATTCAAATCCTTCAATTTGCCCATCAACACCGGATCCCGCTGACGCCGCGCGGAGCTGGTCATGGCTACGTGGGGGGATGCGTGCCCGTCCATGGCGGGATTGCCCTCTCACTGGAAAAGATGAATCGCATTCTGGAAATTTCCGCGGATGACTTCGTGGCGGTGGTGGAACCCGGGGTCAAGACAGCCGCCTTTCAGGAGAAAGCAGAGGCTCTGGGGCTTTTTTACCCCCCCGATCCAGCCAGCAGGGCGGACTGCAGCTTGGGAGGTAATGTGGCTACCAATGCTGGGGGTCCACGTTGTCTCAAATATGGGGTCACGCGTGATTACGTGCTGGGACTGGAAGTCGTCCTTGCCGATGGCACTTTAGTTCAATTAGGGGGCCGCACCCACAAAAACAAAACGGGCTTTGACCTCCATCGACTCTTCGTCGGCTCCGAAGGGCTTCTGGGTGTGGTCACCAAGGCCACACTGAAACTCCTTCCTCGCCCTCCCTATCGGGCAGCCCTTTCAGTGGGAGTCGACAGCACCACTCGGGCTGCTTCCATCCTAGCAAGCGTCTTTAAATCAGGATTTCTACCCAGTGCTCTGGAGATTGCTGACCGCTTCACCTTGGAGGCCGCGATGCGGCGCACAGGTTCCAAACGCTTCCAAGGATGCCAATCCCACTTGATCATTGAACTGGATGGCCAGGAAACAGCAGTACGATCCGACCTGCGAGATCTCACTCGGCAAATTAAGGCTTTCAATCCCACCTTCATTCAACGCGGCATGGGCTATGATGGATGCGAAGCCATTTGGCAGATCCGACGAGAATTTTCTTATTCCCTGCGCGACACAGGACTCACCAAGCTCAACGAAGATATTGTCGTTCCCAGGGGGCGACTGATTTCACTCTTTGAATTTGCCGAAAAATTGCAGCGCAAGCATCGCATCCCAGTCGCTTGTTTTGGTCATGCTGGTGATGGCAACATTCATGTCAACGTCATGATTGATCGTAGTTCGAATGAGCAGGAGCGTCGTGGCGAAGCGATGCTAGACGCCCTGTTCAAGCAAATCATCAAGTGGCAGGGATCCATCACAGGAGAACACGGCATTGGTCTAGCGAAGATGCCTTGGTTTGATCAGGCAGTGAGTCCAGCTTCGCGCCAGCTGCACAAAACCATCAAGGATGCTCTGGATCCACTGGGTATCCTGAATCCAGGAAAATTCCTTTCCTGAGAAGGCATCACCATAGGTAAATGGAAGGCTCTTCGACCTTTAATAGGTTCGCCAAAGCGAAGGAAAGAACAGCACGAGGATAGCGAAGACTTCCAAACGCCCCACTGCCATAAACAGACTGAATAAGAGTTTACTAATCGGCTTCAGTGCTGCGAAGGTTTCAGTCGGCCCAAGCTTGCCCAAGGCCGGGCCAATATTCATCAAACAGGAAATGGTAGCGGAAAGAGCTGAGAGAGGATCAAGTGATGGCTCAAGAAAGCAAATCAGCATGCTGCCCAGAGCAATCAGGCAAGCCACAATGGAGAAAAAGAACATGGTCTGATGCTGAACCTCCTCATCGACATTATTACCATTCAGCCCGACATATCGAATGAGGTTGGGGCGGAAGCTCTCGTTAAGTTCTTTGCGCACAGTCCTCAGGAAGATCAAGCATCGACTGACCTTAATCCCCCCTGAGGTGGATCCAGTGCATCCTCCAATAATCATCACGCCCACCAGCACAATGAGAGGAAATGAAGGCCAGAGATCGTAGTCAGCTGTGACAAAGCCCGTGGTTGTCATCAAAGAAATAACCTGAAAAGAAACCACTCTCAGGGTCTGAGCCCAAGCATACCCTTCCCCCTGCAAAACGAGGTAAGCTGTGAGAACGACCACACAGCCTAAAACAATGCCTAGGAAGTATTTCATTTCCTCCTCCTTGCGCCAGCGCTCCCACTTACCTCGAAGCAGCCAGGCATAGAGCATGAAACTAACCCCTCCAAGCATCATGAAGAGCATGCACCAAAGCTCAATCCAAACATTGTCATAGTAACCGATTCCAGCTGTATGGGGGCTGAATCCGCCGGTAGAGATCGTGGTGAAGGTGTGACAAAGCGCATCAAACACTGGCATATTGAGACCAATAAAACCCAGGAACAACACTAGGCTCAAAAATAAGTAGATCTGCCATAATCGCAGCGCCACATCGTGAATGCGGCTCTGCAATCCCCCGCCCTCCTTGGCTGAAGATTCATGCCGAAAAAGGGCCTTACTGCCTACACCCAGGTAGGAAAGAACAGCCACGAAAAGCACCAGAATCCCCATACCTCCCAACCATTGGGTTAAGCAACGCCAGAGCAGGATACCCTGGGGAAAACCCTCGAGATCCTCAATAATAGAAGCGCCGGTGGTGGTGAATCCCGACATCGATTCAAAAAATGCATCCGCAAATGCCATCCTGGGTTCACACAACATGTAGGGCAAGGCTCCAAACAGAGCGCAGATCAACCAACTGGACCCCACGATAGCAATGGCCTCCTTTCGGAGGATTTCTTTGCCTGAGCCACGCCCTAGGTAAAGCAACACCATGCTTGCCCCAAGATTGATAGCGACCGATATGGCTAGCCCCTCAAAAGAATCCAAGCTCTCGTGCCGCTCATCAAAGCGATAGGCGTAAGCCATGCAAAGTCCTTGGGTCAATCCCAGGAATAGCAAAAGCCAACCAATTATTTTGCTCAGCAAACGATAATTCATTAGCGAGAGAGGAGCTTCACAAGCGGCTTGCGCCCTTCGTGGGTCACGATGGCATACACCGTATCATCGGCCTGCAGCAGATCACCACCGGTTGGCACCAAGGCTAACTGATCCCTGAGGAGCCCAACCAAAGCGGCCCCTTTGGGCCACTTGATCTGAGCAATCTTCTGCCCCACCAATCCGGTTGCAGCTTTGATGGTCAACTGGATTACTTCCACGCCTCCCTGAAGCTCTGAAACTTTGTGATATTTGCCTGTATCCATGAATCGGAGTAGATCTCGATTGGCTGCCAAACGAGGACTCACTGCCGCCAGCAATCCTAGGCGCTGACGATTACGGTAAATGACATCCGCGTAATCGGCTCGATGAATCAGGGTGAGGCAATATTCGGTCCCTATGCTTTTGGCCTGCAGGCATGCCATCACATTGTCCTCATCATCAGGGCTTACAGCTATGAAAAAATCAGCTTCATTAACCTGTTCTTCTTTGAGTTGTTGGAGGGAGGTGGCATCGCCGTGAATGATAACCGAGTCCTGAAGCAAGGCAGACAGCCGACGACACTCCTGTTCCCGCTTTTCCATGATACGCACCTTGACCCCAAAGGACTCAAGCATCTGCGCCACGGCGAAAGCGTATTCACCCCCACCAAAAATGACCGCCTTGAGATCTTTTTTTCGCTTAGCCCTGGGATCCAGCTTGGTCATGACTTGATCCAGGAGACTCGGTTCCCCAGAAAGAGTCACCAGATCGCCAGCCATCAAATAATCCTCGCCTCCAGGAATGTGATTCTCTCCATCACGGTAGATACAGGCAATCCTGACCCGATCGGGCCATTTCAATTTTGAAATTGGGACGCCGATAGCCGTGCTTTCAGGGGAAACCTTGTGTTGATGGAGTTCAATCCGTCCCCGAGCAATTTCCTCTACCATCAACCCTTCAGGGTTTCTGACGTACTTGGTCAGTTCGACTGCAGCCAGCCTTTCGGTGCTGAAAAGGTAGTCGATCCCGAATTGGGCTCTGAAATCAAATAACCACTCCTCACGTTGAACCCCCGCGTGGACGCGAGCCACAGTCTTGGTGGCACCCATGGACTTGGCAATCGAAGCGGAAACCAAGTTGGTGTAATCTCGGCTGGTGAGAGCTAGAAAGAGATCGCACTCACTGGCGTTAGCCTCTGCCAAAGCAGTCGCCGAAGCTCCATTCCCACACATGACACTGGCATCGAGGCTTTCATCCAAATCTTCAGCCGAGGCTTCATCGCGCTCAATGACCGTGATATTGTGCGACTGGGTAGAGAGGCTCTCGGCCAGGTGTTTACCCACCTCACCAGCACCCACTATGATAATGTTCACTTTGGGGATCTAAATCGAATGATCCTCAGGTTGCCAGCCCTTTTATCCCCTCAGGCCTCCAGGCCCAAGCTGAGGGTGAGGGGACAAATCAGAAGGGAGCTCTCGGCACATCTGCTGATAGGTATGAAGAAAACCCACACTCACATCGGTGTTAGCTGGAGTCAAAGCAGCATGAGCCTGTGGAAGTTGATGAAAGGGTATGGAGGGGTATCGGTGGTGGATCCAATGATAGCCCTCGTTGTGTTTGAAGAAATTATCAATGCTAGAAACATTGCTACGGGCTCCAGAGCGTGTGTTGTAGTGTTCTTCGATTTCTGACCAATATCGAAAAACGGGAAAGCACCAAATCAAGGGAAGGAACCAATAGAGTAGCATCAAGTTAAGGCACCCTAAGCTACTGCATACGAATAAAAGCGGTAACCAGAAGGCTGCCAGCTGTAGCCGACTGGACCAGGAATCGAAATCTGGGCCGCTACGCAGGTATTACCAGGTTGGGCCTCCAAGAAAAGGTTTGATAAACCAGATATAGAACAGATTGGGTTCTGCAGCATCCAGGCCGTAACGACGATAGTCATCCACTGTCTGATCCCTAGGGCCCATGAGGTCACTGTGGTGAAGCAGATGTTCTCCTTGAAAACCTTTGAGCGTTTGGAAAAAAGGATAGGCGTATAGAGGCTGTAGCCAAAAATGGAGCCTTTTATTGCCAAACAGATTGTAATGGGCTGCCTCGTGCAGTAGGGCCTCACCAAGACAAAATTGAATGTATCCAATCATCCAGATAACCATCAGATGGGCCCACCATGTGGCTACCCAATGAGCCAACGATGCCAGGCAAAGGATTAATAACCAATCCCTAGCGACGGCAATAAGGCCACGAAACGTACTACGTTTGATGTAATATCTAGCTGGTTGAATCTCTATCAAGACACTCTGTCCCTCACATCGGGCAATGACCCATTGTAGCTTGAGCGTCGATCAGTCCCACTGATTG
>JALRAZ010000261.1 GCA_023257935.1 Verrucomicrobiota bacterium | reverse complement strand
CAAACCATCGAGGTAGCGCTGTCATCCTCTGTGGAAGGGGCTCAAATTCGATACACGACCGATGATTCCGAGCCCACCGCGACTTCTGGTATGATTTACTCAGGGCCGTTGAGCTTATCCCGCAATACAGCGCTTCGGGCGGCTGTATTCAAGCCAGGGTGGCTTCCCTCCAAAGTGGTGACCCATTCATATTTCTTTCGTGTCAGGGCGGTGGAAGGATCCCTGCCCATTTTATCCCTGACGACTGATCGATCGAATCTTTTTGGCCCCAGTGGGATCATGGAGACCAATCCACGGAACACCAACAAGCGTGGGAGGTCATGGGAGCGTCCTGTGACGGTGGAATACTTCCTTGCAGACGGGACGCCTGCTTTCCAGGTTGATGCAGGCCTGCGTATTCAGGGAGGGGCCTATGTGCGTGATCGTTACGATCCCAATGGAGGGCTTCCATTCAGTAAATACTCCTTCCGCCTTTATTTCAGGGGAGATTATGGAGTGTCTGCCTTGAGTTACCCTCTTATTGGTCGATCTCCCGCTGAAAACTACAAACAGATTGTTTTGCGTGCGGGGATGAACGATCACTCCGACCCTTTCGTGGTGGATGAGCTGGTCCGACGCTTATCCGCTGACATGGGGCAGGTTTCCAGTCAGGGCACACTGGTGCGTCTCTACATCAACGGATCCTACAAAGGATATTACAATCCCACCGAGCGCATTGATGAAGACTTTCTGGACACCTGGCAGGGTGGCCAGGGGGATTATGACATCATTGCGCAGTTTGGAGAGATTCGTGCTGGCACCGCAACGGAGTGGAATCGTCTCAAGCAAGTCATGAGTCGGGATCTCTCGGTAGCGTCCAATTACCAGGCGGCTGCGGCCCTGCTCGATGTGGATGCCTTCATTGATTACCTGCTACTCAACATCTACGTGGGCACTCGCGACTGGCCACACAACAACTGGCGTGCGGCTCGAGAACGCGTCGATGGTGCCCGCTGGCGTTTCTATGTCTGGGATGCTGAGTGGTCTTTTTTCAATCAGGGAGGATCGGTCAATCACAACACCTTGAAAACCGAGTTGGCCGTCAATCAGGATATCGCTAATTTCTATCAGTCACTTCATGCGAGTGCGACTTTCAGGACCCGGTTTGCCGACCGTGTTTTCAAGCATTTCTACGGGCAGGGTGCTCTGAGCGATGAGCACATCCTGATGCGGTTTGAGGAGCTGCGCGATGCCCTGTCCGCGACCAAACAAATCAACAACAACATTGCCACAACCTGGATACCAAGGCGACGCGGCTACGTGCTGGAACACTTGGCTCAGGAGGGATTGTTTCTTCAGAATAATGTACCCGTCTTTTCCAGCCCCCCTGGTGGGTTGCCATCGGGTCAACTGGAGCTCGATGCTGCGGATGCTGAGGTTTACTACACACTGGATGGCTCTGATCCGCTTGTGCCTCAATCCATCGTCGGAACCCCGAAAATGCTGGTCGGAGAACAGGCTTTGAAATTTGCCAAGGTACCGACCGATAGCAGTATTGGTTTTAATTGGAGAAACCCTGATCGTCCTTTCGATTCGACTGGATGGGTTACCGGACGGGGTGGGATAGGTTATGACGAGTCGACCGCTTACCGATCACACATTGGGCTGGATGTGATGAGCGCCATGAATGAGCGTAATACATCAATTTATGTGCGGATTCCATTCAATGTGCAGGCTTCTAGTATGGCGGCCTTGAGCTACCTCAACCTCAAGGTCAAGTATGATGATGGTTTTGTGGCCTATCTTAATGGGCGACGCATTGCCGGCGCCAATGCGCCAACAACCTTGCAATGGAATAGTGCAGCCACAGCCGATAACCCCGATTCATCTGCTGTGAATTATCAATCGTTCAATGTGAGTGAACACATCATGCGCCTCCGTGATGGGACTAATATCCTCGCGATTCAAGGGTTGAACCGTCAACTCACCAGCTCTGATTTTCTCATCGATGTGATCCTGGAGGCTGGAACCCTCGAGGCAGGCAAGGTGGCTGATGGGGCTATCCTGTATCAGGGACCCATTAGCGTGGATGAGGTGATGGATATCCGGGCTCGCAGTTTAAAGGATGGTCTCTGGAGTGCCCTCAATGCAGGGGTGTTTTATCCTGGAGGCCGGATTTCACCGGTGTCTTTCACTGAAATCATGTACCACCCTCCGGGAGGAGATGCCTTTGAGTTTGTCGAATTGACTCATTTCGGGCCCGTGGCTACTGACCTCTCGCGACACTCCCTCGAAGGATTGTCTTACACTTTTCCTGCGCAAGCCATCATGCCCCCAGGAGCTACTTGGGTCCTGGCTTCAGACCGGAAGATCAGTGCCTTTGCTGGGCGTTATCCCGATGTGGTGATTTACGATACCTATTCAGGAAGCCTGTCCGATGGGGGTGAAAAGCTGATCCTACGCGATGCCGATGGCTTTCCCATCAGTGGCACTCGATACGGCGATGATGGGCCCTGGCCCTCTGTTGCCGACGGTGGGGGAAGGAGTCTCGAGCGCGTTTGGGCTGACTCAGATCCGACGCTGCCATCCAGCTGGATGGCAAGCCTGCGATCCGGTGGAAGCCCTGGTGTCTTTCACCCGCTGGTTGCTCAGCCGGGGTTGGTGATCAGCGAAATCATGGCCTCCAGTCGTTCCCTTGCCGCTCAAGGGGAGCCGGACTTAAGACTACCTGATTGGGTGGAGCTGGAAAATAGAGGACCCACTCCTTTGCCA
>JALRAZ010000212.1 GCA_023257935.1 Verrucomicrobiota bacterium | reverse complement strand
GCGATCCTGCTTGAAGATCTTGGATCTTGAGCGCGTCCGTGGGTAGCTCACCCAATTTTTGCTTATTGTCTGCACCCGGCACATCCAGCTGGATCAGACATCATGACTCTGGCTCCCAGTGGGTTGCTTTCCCAGTAGAAGGGTTGACGTTTGCCTGGATGATTCCCCAGTTCCGTCATGGTTGTGGCCTCATAAAGGCGACCGTTAGCCACCACATATTCGATATGTTCGGAGTCTCGGATTTCGATGGTCGGGTTTTTTCCAGGCTGGAAAATGATCATGTCCGCCAACTTGCCCTCCTCGATGGTACCCAGATCATTTTCCATCCCCAGGTAGGCGGCCCCATGCACGGTGGCACAGCGGAGGGCATCCATCGGGTTCATACCTCCTTGAACAAAGCTCCATAGCTCCCAGTGGGTGCACAGCCCATTGAGTTGTCCATGTCCGCCAGTCTGGACCCCTTCTCCTAGATCAACCAATTTCTTAGCGATCCGGGCCTGCCTGATATGGTTGTAGTCCTCCATCGGAGCCTTGCTCCGTCGCCTAGCGCGTGGGATCACTTTCTGAGGCGGCAGAAAGGTGCTGACACGCTGATGACGCCATAGATCATCGATTTCATACCAGTAGTTTTCTCCGCCTAGTCCACCATAGGCCACACTCAAGGTAGGGGTGTAACCCACTCCAACCCCCCGCCACAGGTCCAGCACATCGCCGTAGATCATTTCGACAGGCAGGGTGTGTTCGATACCGGTATGACCATCGACGATCATGGTTAGATTGTGCATCAGGGTGGCGCCACCCTCTGGCATGACCAAGAGATTTAGATTTCTGGCTGCTTGAATGATTTGCTGCCGCTGATCTCGGCGTGGTTGGTTGTAGCTCTTGACGCTGAAGGCTCCCACGGCTGCCATCCGCCTTAGGTGAAAGGTGGCATCTTCCAGGGATTCGATCTCGGCTCGGTAGCTACCGGCGGCTCCATAGAGAATGCGTCCGGTCGAAAAAGTCCTCGGTGCGGTGATGATGCCTGCCTTGGTCATCTCACTTGCGGCCATGATTGATTCGGTTTCATTGGACGGATCGTGGATGGTGGTGACGCCAAAGGCCAGTCGGGCATAATCCACCCAATTCTGTTGCGGGATGATTCCCTGGTGAGCCTGTTGACCGTGGGCATGGGTATCGATCAGGCCTGGCATGAGGAGCCTTCCTTTGAGATCCACGCGGTGTGCCCCAGCGGGTATGGAAACCGATTCATCGGGTCCGATTGCGGTGATGCGGTTGCCCTGTATCAAGACGGTATGCCCATCTTTAATTTGTGGTGTGGCCATGGAGAGGATGCTTGCGCCGGTCAGCGCCAGCACTCCCGTTGGCTTGTCGTGGTTGACCTCCATACTGAGTGGTTGGATGTCGGGTTTGAGCTCGGCCGTTTGACTCAAGTCAGTGAGGGAATCCAAGGAGAGTGGAAGTGAGTAAAGCTTGGGGCCCAACGACCAGTGAATGGACTGACTGTCACGGCCAAAATGCACGTGATGCCCTGCTTCATGACTGACGCGAAGCATGGGGAGGGCTTTCTGTTCGGGTCCTAATTCAATCGCCTTGCCTGTTGAGACCATGGTTGTGACATGAACATTGAATCGTTCAATGAAAGCCAACCACTTGCCATCAGGAGAGAGTCGATAGGCGGTCGCCCAATCACTCCGGGCGTGCATGCGTTCCTGATTCCCATTCAGGTCGATTGAAAATAGTTCACGATGATCACCCGTGGAGTCCTGACGGGTTCGTTCTAAAAAGACTCGATCTGAATCTTTTCCAAACTGAGGGTGCTCTCCTTCTCGCGTGATGCGCTGGGGTGGGGTATCCGATTCCAAGGCGCAGAGGTAGATCCCTTGATCTCGAGACCATAGGGGGCTTGTGAGCCAACCTCCACCAAATCGTTCGAAGACCACATGTTTGCCATCCGGAGTATAAACCGGATGCCTGTAATGACCCGGCACATCAAATAGGGCCCTACCTTCTTGCCTGGTGATTCCATTCAACTCAATCTCACGTACCGAGCCGAGGCTTTGATCATTCCAGGTGGTGTAGACGAGTTTGGAACCATCACGCGAGAAACTCGGGAAGTATTCAAAATGATCGGTTTGTGAAGTCAGTCGTTGTGGTTCTCCATCAGGCAGTGACTTCATGTAGAGGTAACCCAGTGCTTGAAAAACGACGTGCTGTCCATCGGGCGAACGCTCAGCCCAACGGATCATGTTGACAGGAAAGGTATCCGGAGCAGCTTCGACCTTTCTTTTGACCGGCTGGGCGATTTCTCGACTGTCTCGCACATGAAACTCAATGGGTTTCCTGACACCGCCCTTGCGATCCAGTTGCCAGATTGAACCTCGAGCCCAGTAAACCAGTCTCTGGCTGTCAGGGGTCCAGGCGAAGGCTGGGTAGACACCATGAATAGCCCAGGTTTCCTGCATGTCTCGCTCCAGGTCTGTATCCAGGATCTCGATGGCTCCAGATTTCAGGTCATAGAGATGCAGCGCCGAGCGACCATCCAGGCGTCTGACAAAGGCCAGGGCACTGCCATCAGGGGATGGCGTGGGGCGGCAGGCACCTCCGGGTCCCCGGATTAGGGTTTCCTTTTCTCCATTGGCCAATTCAAGGCGATGGATGACATAAATCTCTCCATTGGAGTCCTTGTCGTATTCGAAAGTACTGCCTGGACTGGCATCTTCCGAATAATAGAGATACTGACCATCTGGAGAGAAAATTGGCTCATTAACGTCCTTTTGTTCATTAGTTTTTTCAGTCAATTGAATCCCAGAGCTCGCACCGCTGCCCCCCCCAGATCGGTGATACATCCATATTTCTCCAGTCCCGAGTGATCGTCTGCTAGTGAAGTGTTTTCTGGCTACGACGTATTCTCCATCAGGAGACCAGGCAGGGTTATTCAGGAGCCGAAAGGTTTCTTGAGTGATCTGATGGAGTTTGCCTGTTGCCAGTTCGAGAGACCAAATGTTGTCACCCCCACGCTCCTGTCTCCCAGTCCGATCGCTTGTGAAGACCAGGTGGCGGCCATCTGGGCTGAATCGGGGTTGCATGTCCCATGCCATGCCTTGGGTCAAATGAGTCAGCTTGGAAGGAGCCTCTGCCGAATCCATGCCTTCAATGGGCATCATGTAGAGGTCACCCAGTAGGTCGAAGGCAATCCACTGCCCATCGGGGCTGACATCAAGGTTCATCCAAGTACCTTCTCGGGTATCGATGAGTTGATCAAAAGTAGGCCCAGCGGGTTGATCCACATCCCAGATTTCAGACTTTTCTTTTTCCGGTATTTCAGCCCTGCAGGGCAGAGCCAAGCCAAGGGTTATCCAGACGGTAAGAAACCAAGTGGGTGGCATCATGCCCCTATCTTGGGTTTTCTCAGAAGCTTTGACGATCAAAATGCGCTGCGAGGCAAGCTTCCCAAAACTTTTCTGGGTATCCTATGCTCTTGTCAACCGATCGGGTAGCTCTATGCTCGGTGGCATGCACCTTAACGCCTTATCTGATCGTCGCTCCTTCCTTGCTAGGGGTGCCCTTTTAGGATCCATGGGGCTATTGAGTCAGGTGCCTCAAGCCATCCAGCTTGCGGCACAAACTACTTCTGGCTCCCACCAGCTGAATTTTGGATTGGTCACCTACCTATGGGGTAAGGACATGTCTCTCCCTGAGTTGCTCAAAGCCTGTGAGGCCTCGGGCATGCTGGGTGTGGAAACCCGAACCCAGCATGCCCATGGCTTGGAGCCAAGTCTCTCAAGTCAACAACGTCAGGAAGTCAGGAAGCGATTTGCTGATAGCCCGGTCAAGTTGGTTGGTTATGGATCCAACGCCGAATTCCATGATGCCGACCCCAATCGCCTGCGCCAGCAGATTGACTTGACCAAGCAATACATCAGGCTGATGCATGACTGCGGTGGCAGCGGGGTCAAAGTCAAACCCAACGGTTTTGCTCAAGGTGTTTCGAAAGAAAAAACCATCCTACAAATAGGGCGGGCACTCAATGAAGTGGCTGCCTATGGCGATGATTGGGGACAGGAAATTCGGGTCGAGGCCCATGGTCGAGGCACCAGTGATCTTTCGGTCATGAAGGCAATTTTTGATGTAGCCGACCATCCCAATGTGGGTATTTGCTGGAACTCCAATGATGTAGACACCCAGGGTGATGGACTTGTTGCCAACTTCAAGCTTGTGCGTGACCGATTTGCCAAAACCCTGCATGTGCGTGAATTGAACGAAGGAACTTACCCCTACGCGGAGTTGATGGGACTGTTGCTCCAATCCAATTATCAGGGATGGGTGTTGCTTGAGGCCAGGACCAATCCCTCTGACAAGATTGCCGCTATGAAAGCTCAACGGGAGGTTTTTGAGGCAATGCTAGAGGCACATCGGCTTTGACGACTCCTTCCCCCATTGATCTCACGCGCCTGCTTCAGGAAATGGATGAAGGCAGGCCTCATGCTGCCGACCAGTTGTTGCCTTTGGTCTATGAGGAGCTCAGGCGGCTTGCAGGCCATCAAATGGCCAAGGAATCATCCAATCATACCCTTCAGCCGACGGCCTTGGTACATGAAGCCTATCTGCGCCTGGTGGGTAAGGGGGACCAAGGGTGGGTCAACCGGAAACATTTCTTCGCTGCTGCCGCCGAGTCCATGCGCCGCATCCTGGTGGAGAGTGCTCGCAGAAAGCAGCGTCTTCGGCATGGAGGTCATTTGGAGCGGGTTGAACTCGTGGGCATTGATGTGGCCGTGGAGGCAGATGAGGATCAAATCCTACTCATTCATGAGTCCATCCAGCGGCTTGAACAGGAAGATCCTGAGAGTGCTGAGCTCATCAAGTTACGGTTTTTTGTCGGTTTGACCAATGCCCAGGCTGCGCGTGTTCTCAACCTCTCCGAACGAACGGCCAAGCGAAACTGGTCTTACGCCAGGGCGTGGCTCTATCGTGATATGACCCAGCATCAGGGTTAGCTTTCACGCTCCTAATTTCCTGTAACATAATCCAAACAAACAGTTTGGATTAGTTGTATCCGTCTACTCAGGCAGGTGGGCCGCAAAAAAATCATTTTTCCTGGCCCAAATCCTCAGCGAATATCGCATGTATGTATGAAAGCACCACACTGTTCCCGTTATGAGTGAAACCGCCAGCCGACTGAAAGCCCTCTTTACAGAGGCTGTATCCTTGGAAGATACAGCCTCCAGGCTTCAGTTTCTTGACCGGGAATGCGCAGGCAACGCTTCACTGAGGCAACAGATTGACGAATTACTCCAAGCACATCAGGCAGCCACGGATTTTCTTCCGATGGATCCGTCTTCTGAGGTCAAAATCCCCACACAGGAAACAGCAATCAAGGAGTCTGCTGGTTCTCTCATTGGGCGATACAAGTTATTGCAATCCATAGGTGAAGGTGGTTGTGGGGTGGTATACATGGCTGAGCAACAGGATCCAGTTATCCGTCGTGTTGCCCTGAAAATCATCAAACTGGGTATGGATACCAAGCAGGTGATCGCCCGGTTCGAAGCAGAAAGGCAGGCATTGGCGATGATGGAGCATCCCAACATTGCCAAGGTTTTGGATGCTGGCGCTACCGATACAGGCCGCCCTTATTTTGTGATGGAATTGGTTCGAGGCATACCCATCACTGAATTCTGCAACCAGCAGAACCTTGATACCAATGCGAGGCTGGAGCTATTCATGGATGTTTGCAGCGCCATCCAGCATGCCCACCAGAAGGGGGTGATTCATCGCGATATCAAGCCCTCCAATATTCTGGTCACCATGCATGACCATCGAGCGGTTCCCAAGATCATTGACTTTGGCATTGCCAAGGCCACCCAGCAGAAGCTGACCAACAAGACCCTTTTCACCCAATTCCACCATTTTATCGGCACCCCAGCCTACATGAGCCCTGAGCAGGCCAATCTCAGTGGATTGGATGTCGATACCCGCTCCGATATCTACTCTCTGGGGGTACTCCTTTATGAATTGCTCACAGGGCGGACGCCACTTGATGCCCGTGAATTGACCAAGGTGGATTACGACGAAATGCGCCGACGAATCAGGGAGGAGGAACCTGTTTATCCTTCGACCCAGCTTCATGGCATGACTCAGTCAGACTTGAACACAGTGGCCAGGCAGCGTGGAACCGAACCCACGCGACTGAACAAACTGATGCGCGGTGAGTTGGATTGGATCGTCATGAAGGCGTTGGAGAAAGATCGAAACCGGCGCTATGAAACCGCAGCTGAATTTTCTCTGGATATCCAACGCTACCTCCAGTTTGAACCGGTCAAGGCAGCTGCACCCAGCACCCTTTATCGCTTTCGTAAGTTTGCGCGTCGAAATAAAGGGGTTCTGGCCACAGCCGCGGTGATTCTTCTTTTGTTGGTGGCAGGCTCGGTCTCCAGCACCTACCTCGCCATCAAGGCAACCATGGCTCAACGGGATGCTGGCGAAGCAGCCCAACGTGCTCATGAAGCCAGAGCCCTGGCTGAAAAACGCGAACAAGATGCCCTGGAGCAGCGGCATCTTGTCGAGCGATCAGCCCAAGACCTTCGTCAGAATCTTTATGCTTCAGACATGTATCAGGCTCAGCAATTCCTCAGAGAAGACAACATTGCTAAGAGCCGCGAATTATTGATCAAATACTTGCCCACAGGGGCTCAGGAGCCTGATCTGAGAGGTTTTGAGTGGCAATACCTTTGGGATCGCTGCCAGGGAAACGAGCTGTATGTCTTTGATGACCTCAAACGACCTGTAGGGGCTGTGAGTTTCTCGCACAATGGGCAGTGGCTAGCTGGAGCCAGTTCTGAGGGTGTGGCTATCTGGGATGTCGCTTCACGCCGTCGGATTGCACTCCTGAATATCAGTTCCTCGCAGGGGTCCATCCAAGGCATGAAAGTTCAGTTTTCTCGTGATGATCGCCACCTTTTTGTTGGGCGAAGCCAATCATGGTTCCGCAGGCAAGGTATGGATTTGTCGGCCTGGAGTACCGAGGACTGGTCTAGGATTGAGACACCACCTGGTCTTTCTTTTCCTATTTTTGAATCTTCAGACGAAGACGTTTATGTGGTGCAGGGGACTGAAGGGCTTTCCTGGTTGAGGCTCTCTGGGTCCGAACAAAACCAAGTCGCCTTGGATCATCACCCGTTTGCTGATAAAAACCTGCGTTCCTACGCCTTTTCTGCCGATGGCAAGCTGATCGCCTTGCAGGATCGGTCTCAAGATCAGACTGCGGTTTTCGAAGTCTCTACCGGTCAAAAAGTAGCCGACTGGCCGCAGATTTTTTCAGGTTCGGGTGGGTTGGTTTCCGTTGCCAACGGCATGCAGTATGTCGCTTGGATGCCGGAAAGTTGGAATCGGAACCCTGAGGAATATCGATTTCGAGTTTTTGCGCCCATTGAGGAGAGGGAAATCAACCTCGAAGAGTCTCAGCCAGGGATGCTGATCGCGGCGGAGTTTTCTCCAGATACCCGGTGGCTTGTGGCCGGCGGTTGGGATTACCTGCTACATGTCTGGAATGCAGCATCAGGAGAAAAAATGGGATCATTCAAAGGCCATCTTGATGAAATCTTCAGTCTGGCTTTTGCCCCTAATTCTCAGACCTTGGCCTCAGGAAGTAAGGATGGAAGGGTTTATCTTTGGGATCTCAGGTCCATGAGAAAAAAAATCGAGCTGGAAGATGTGGACTACCGTCTCAGTGAATCCACTCCTGGTTCGGTCAGGACGACCGAAGAACTAGCAGCTATTTTCCCTCAATCCATCTGGACGGAGTTTGATCGCGGTAATTTGGATTACTACAGCCCGCCTCGACTCGAGAGGCAAGGTTTACGGGTTTCGCCTGATGGAGAGCATGCTGTGATGGTAAGCACGGAGGGCAAGGTAGATGTCTACAACCTTGCAAGGGGGCTTTACGAGGCGACCTTGACCACCCTGCCAACTCCTCGGGGCAGGCGTCCTTTAAGACTTCAAGGCCAGTTTATTTCCAATCAAAGGTTCATTTACCATGATGAAACCGCCGGGCGCTGGCAGATCTGGAATGTGCAGGATGACCGCCAAGAGCCAAGGTCTATTCCGGCCGATTACACTTATTTCAAAGGGGCCAGTGATGATGGCCGTTTCCTGGCGATGTCCCATAACAATGAGAGTCAGGAGGTTTGTATCTTTGATTTTGATACAGGAGCTGAGCTTTCGATCCTATCTGGAATGGATCATTCCCCACGTTCCATGGTTTTTTCTCCTGACGGCTCTCAAGTAACCTCCACGGGATGGGACAAGCGCGTGATTGTATGGGAAACTCAAACCGGCGCCATTTCCCACATGCTTACTGGACACAAACAAGGGGTTGCTTCGGCAGCGTTTTCCTTCGATGGCAAAACGGTCTGCACTTCGAGTCCAGATGGAACGATCCGTCTCTGGCATCTGGAAACAGGCAGGGAAACCCTGAGCTTTGCTCCCGAAGGTGTGGGTGCCAACCGCTTACGCTTTTCGCGAGACAATCAGCTCTTAATTATTTTTGGCCATAACAAGACCTGGGCCCTCAGGGTGCCCAGCCTGGAAGCCATTGATCAGCACTTTTTTGAGAACCCAGTCGTAGAAAGATCATCATGATTCGTAGTATTACCGATGAAGTGGCCACCACCGCCCCTGTTAATAGCCCTGAGGTGGATGAATGGATCCGTAGATCTATCCAGGGTGACGACGAAGCAGCCCGCAGCCTGCTGGATTTTCTCTACCCGCTTGTCATCAGCATCGTGCGATCTCGGGTCCCCAGGCGCATGCTGGTTGAAGACCTGACACAGGATGTATTCATTCGGATTTTCCAGAAACTTTCTCACTATTCGGGTAAAGTGCCGGTCAAGCACTGGGTGAGTCGTGTGGCTGTCAACATCTGCACTAACGCCTACCATAAAGCCAAGGCATGTCAGGAGCTGCGTATGGCCGATCTGGGGGAAGAGGAAGCCGAAGTGATTCAATCGCTGGCCTGCAGCGAGGGTGAACTAGAGCCCTCTCAATCATGGGCTGCTAGAGAATTGGTCGACAAGCTGCTTACCACACTCAGTGCCGATGATCGCACGCTGGTCGACTTCATTTGCCTTCAAGGCTACACCTACAATCAGGTTCGCGATTTGACTGGTTGGAATCTTTCTGCGATGAAGGTTCGCATGTTTCGAGTGCGCAAGCGCTTGGAAAAAACCCTTACTCGACTCTCTCGAGAAGAACCCCTACCACTGATTCATTTCCCGATTTGCCGTGTGGATGAAGCGCTGAGATTTTCCTGTGGAGCTTAAATTAGGGAACAGTTCAGGGGTGTTAGACCCAAAAAATGTTCATGGCTCTTTCAGGTAGGCTATGATTCATTAGGGTTCAGCCTAAATGTCGTCAGACCCGTTTTTAAATCTGCACACTGGGCCAGGACCAGGCTGATTCACCGCTTGACCACCCGCGCCTTGGCAGAGCCGCACTGGGCGACAAATTTTTTAGGTGTGATGCCGCAATGACGCCTGAATTGTTGCGCAAAATGGCTTTGGTCATAGAACCCAACATCGACTGCAATTTCTGCCAGGCACTTTTCTCCTCTCACCAAGAGTTGCTTGGATTTCTCCACACGTTGTTTGAGAACAAACTGGTAGGGTGAGAGCCCCATGCTTTTCTTGAATTGTCTTGCAAAATGAAAGGGGCTCAAACCAGCTGCCGCGGCCATGTTTTTCAGTGAGATATCCTCCCCAAGGTGCAGGTGAACATATTCGATGGCCTGCTTAAGCTGATTGGCTGAAAGCCCTTCGGCCATAGGCTGCATGGTAAGCTTTGACCCGCCATATTGGCTTGCTACGTGGACAGCCAAGCTGGTGGCCAAAGACTGCGCGTACATGGAGCCAGTTGGGCTGCCGTTGAGGGTTTCTTGGAGTAGGGCCCTGCAGACGCTCTCTGCATAGGAATCGGTGATACCCCATTGGCTACTTAATTCCACCGAATGGGGTGAAAACATGTCACAGCAGGCTACGGCCATGAATTCAGGCGTCAGGGAAATAATCGCAAAGTCGACTCCTTGCGCCGCACTTTGACGGCATTCACTCATGAACGGATGAATTGAAATGTGTCCTGGCTCAATGCGTTGCCGCAGCTGTGATCCCGCTTGTTGATAATCTAGATCCACCGAAGGACCCAGGTGCAGGCAGATGACATGGTTCATCCACATGATCAGACCTGTATCATATTGGCTCAGTCTATGCTGTTCGACCAGAACGCCATTCCAGTCCAGGTGAGCACTGCAGGCAATCAGCCCATTGGCCAGTGGTCGGAGCTTTCCTGTGGAACGATCCAAAACCATTTCCCTCCTCAGGTCGTGTTGTGAGGCGTTGGATAACTGCATGATTCCTATAGATATTAACTAAGATGACCAGCCTAAGAGCCTATTCTTGGTGCATCGAATAGCGGTCTTAATCTTTGGTAGATCCCAAGAGCCGTACTCTTAGCAACTTACGACTCCTCCTCAGTTAAAAAGGTTACCAAATTTTGCTAACTGAATGCTTGGTGGGTATTTGGCCCGGATGTGACCACGCAGCCATTCAGTCAGGCTCGACCAATCCGCCCAAGGGAAGAATCTTTTATGGAGACTGGCCCTAAAAAGATGTGGTGAACAACCTGGCGCCAAAGGAATGAGTGGGAGGCTCTCCTTAGCTTGGCTGATGATAAAGGATGCTTTCGGCTATCGAAGGGATTCAAAAAAGCGCCCCCTGAAGTCCTCGATCGAATCGTTCGGAAGCCAGAAACGCTTGGTTCCTGAAACATCGTCGAAGGTGGTCTCGTCCATTTTTTCGCTGTGGAGGTCTGCCATGATCAGGTGTCCCCTGTTTTGATGGCGAATGGCCAGAGCGCGGGTAGCAGCCTGAGGGCCCACTTGGCCGCTGTAGTCATTGGGGCCCAGATTGCCCTCCATGAAAAACATGGTTTTGCTTGGCTCTTGGAAAGAGGAAATTTTTGTGTCGTGACAGATGGCGCAGTTCATCCCGTAAGAATAGTTTCTTGCGTGATTGCTGTTGCCTCGCCCTGAACTGGAACTTTGGTTGGTGGCTCGAGGTTTACGCTTGCTTGCCAACTCAATGCGATCGGTTGGGCAGAGGTAGGTCGCTTGCGCATTGATGTAGGGATACAGGGTGCCCGTGGTTAGGTCGCCCACTCTTTTGTAAAGCCATGTGCGAAAGGTTGGGTACTTTCCCTGATGGTCATCGGCGTAAAGCTGTGAAGCCAAGGCGACCTGCCGGGTGTTGTTCAAGCAGACGATAGCTCTGGCTGCTTCCTTCGCCTGTGAGAGTGCGGGCATGAGCATGGCAACAAGCACGCTGATGATCGCGATGACTACCAATAATTCTATCAGGGTAAATGCACTGGAATGGGGTGGGGTCACCACCGTTTTTTCCTCAGATGATTGCGTTGTCACAGGATTAAATGATGCCTTTTGGGATGTTTCCATTTCTGAGACAACGACATGAATTGTCAACCGTTTAATGGCACGGTTTTGAGGTCAACTGAAGGCAGGCTTGACTTAAAGGGGACGATGACCCCAGAAAGTCTTATGACATCCAGACTCACACAAATGATTTTTCATGGGTTCCTTTGGATAGCTCCATGTGTGACGAACCTTTTGTGGGCGCAAACTCCTGCTCAGAGTCCCCATCGCTTCGAAGGCGTTGTGGCACGAAAAGTTGCCTACGATTATCTTCAGTTTCTTCCAGCTGGATATGAGGAGGGAAGCACTCACCAATGGCCTTTGATGCTCTTTCTCCATGGGGCTGGCGAGCGAGGCAATGATCTTGAAAAGGTCAAACAGCATGGGCCGCCGCGAAGGGTTGATGCAGACCCTGATTTTCCCTTCGTCTTGATTTCACCCCAGTGTCCCGAAGGTCAGGTCTGGGATGCAGATGCCTTGCTAGGACTTCTGGATGAAGTGGTCGATCGTCTCAATATCGATACCAAAAGAGTTTATGTGACAGGGTTAAGCATGGGGGGATTCGGTACCTGGAACCTAATTGCCAAGGACCCGGGACGTTTTGCTGCAGCCGCACCGATCTGTGGTGGCGGCAGTACGCGGGATTTCCTGTTGCCCCGTTCGCGAGCGGCTCTGGAGAGTCTCCCCATATGGGTCTTTCACGGTGAAAAAGACACGGTGGTTTTGCCTGAGGAGAGCAAGCGACTGGTTGCGTTTTTCCAATCAAGGTTACAGGGTCGCATCAAACTGACGCTCTACCCTGAAGCGGGTCATGATTCTTGGACTGCAACCTATGCCAACCCTGAACTCTACCAATGGATGCTGGAGCAGCGACGGTAATGGTATCCTGGTGCGAGCCGTCGGCTAAGAGAGCCCAATACCCATGAACCACTCTGCTGCCCTAGATTATTTGCACGGTGCCAGAGGCCTCTTGGAGAAGGCCATTGCCCAGCAGGAACTGATAGAGCGGGCTGCTAAATGGTTTGCTGATTCTATTCTGGCTGGGCGCTTGGTCCACCTGTTTGGCTCAGGGCACAGCCGTATCATGGTGGAGGAAATGTGGCCTCGCTATGGTTCTTTTCCAGGATTTCACCCCATTGTTGAATTGTCTCTGACCAACCATCATCAAGTGGTGGGCAACAATGGTCAGCGTCAGGCCATGTTTCTTGAAAATGTTCATGGCTTGGCTGAGCGGATCCTACGCAATTTTCGTCTCGATCCACTTGATACGGCCCTCATCGTCTCTTCTTCTGGCTGCAATGTGGTTCCCATCGAAATGGCTCAGCATTTCCAGGCCAAAGGCATCAAGGTGGTGGCATTGATTAGCCGCGAACACGCACAGGCCAGTCATTCCTCGCACCAGTCGAAAAAGAAACTTCAGGACGCGGCCGACCTGGTACTCGATACCGGCGCCCCGACAGGCGATGCCATGGTTCGGGTGCAGGGCCTGGAAACGCCTGTGGCTCCGGGTAGCACAGTGGGTGGTTGTCTGATTATAAATGCCATCAAGGCTTCAGTGGCCGAACAATTGACCCAGGCTGGACACCCGCCCAAGGTCATCACAGCCTCAGCCCTGCTGGGGCGGCAACGTGCCGCCGACTTGTTTGAGTCGGCCTATGATGAGCATGCCGATCGTGTCGCCAAACTTTATCATCAAGGAGACAAAGTATCATGAATGGTATCCCCCTTAGGACCACTGTTGTGGGAAGTTACCCTTTCCCTTCCTGGCTCCATCATGCCGTCGAGCATCTTGAGGCTTTTGGGGCTGATGATCGCCAGGAAATGATTGATGATGCTGTCACTGTGGCCATCGCCGATCAGCTGAAAGCAGGCTTGGATGTGATCACAGACGGAGAGCAGACGCGGCTTGATTTTAATCTCTCCTTTTATGGATTCCTGGAGGGAATCGCTATGGAAGGCCAGAGCCCCAGGCGCTGGGGGCCTCCTGCCCACGATCAAAGAGGCAGGCATCTCATTACCGACACCTTAAAGGCTCCCGATGGCCTCGGGACGGTGGCTGATTTCAAAAGGCTCATGCGACTGAATCCATCAGGTGAGGTGACCCTCAAGGCCAGTGTGCCTGGTCCCTACACCCTGAGTGGTCGCTTGGTTCCTGCCGGGCCTTACGCCGATCGTTATGCGGTCACCGAAGCCCTCATACCCATTGTCCGAAAGGAGCTGGAAGATCTGGTGGAGGCAGGATGCCGGGAACTGACTGTCGATGAGCCCTCCATGAGTTGCTATGCCCATCGAGAAGACCCCAAGCGCTTGGTCGACATCTTCAATCGAACCATTGAGCCGGTGGTGGGGAAATGTCGCCTGTCTACCCATTTTTGCTTTGGCAACTTCCGAGGTCACGCAGTCGGTCTTCGGCATTATGCCCCTCTTTTTCCAGCTTTCATGGACATGAAAGTCGATGAGATGCACGTCGAAATGGCCAGCCGTGAGCTGGCTGAGTTGGAGATCATCTCGCTGATTGCCGCCAAGTGCGATGTGGCAGTCGGACTGGTGGATGTAAAAAGCTACTACATTGAACCTGTTGAGCTGATTGCCCAGCGGGTGCGTTCCTGTCTGAAATATGCCCCAGCCGACCGACTGGCCATCGCTCCAGACTGTGGCTTGAGTCAAACGGCCAGGTGGGCCGCCAAGCAAAAGTTGATCCATATGGTGCAGGGTGTTCAGGCTGTCCGCGCTGAAATCTGAGCCCAGCACTGATTCATGGCTACCCCGCTCATCAAACCAATTTGCCAAGGCAGTGCCCTACTCAAAGATGTGCAGCATCGCTCTGAGCAGACCGATCGATTTCATCTCTGGTGGCTTGGGCAGAGCGGCTTTCTCCTGGGCTGGAAGCAACATTTTTTATTATTCGACCCCTACCTGAGTGACTCTTTAACCAAGAAGTATGCCGCTACTGATAAACCTCATGTGCGTATGACCGAACAGGTGGTGCTCCCTGAGGCGCTTGATTTTGTTCAAGTGGTTACTTCCAGTCACCAACACACCGATCATCTCGATGGTGAGACCCTCCGGCCACTGGTAAAGGCCAATCCGTCCATACAAATGGTGGTGCCGCACGCGCACCTCGAGCTTGCGAGCCAGCGGGTAGGAAAGCCTGCTTCCTGGTTTCATTCGATGGATGCTGGATCGAACCTTCAGATAGATCCTTTTCGGCTGCACGCATTGCCTTCAGCCCATGAGTGTATCGAGCGGGATGAGCAGGGCCGGCATCTCTTCCTGGGTTATGTGGTCGAGTTCGGTCCTTGGAGAGTTTACCATAGCGGTGATACGTTGGTGTATGACGGGCTGGCGGACCAGTTGAAGCAATGGGCCATTGATGCGGCGATACTGCCCATCAACGGAAGGGGTCCAGAGCGGCGGGTGGCTGGTAACATGTGGGGTGATGAAGCCGCTCGCTTGGCCAGTGAGGCCGGTGTGGGGTGCGTGATCCCCTGTCACTACGAAATGTTTGCCTTCAACACGCAATCTCCGGCTCAATTCATCACCACCTGCCAGCAGCTCGGTCAGGGCCATGCGGTCCTGCGGGCTGGAGGCTGCTGGAGTTCCCCCATGCAGCATTGATCACGCGTTGGATCCCTAACACCATTCATGGCAAGGCCCTTTGCATCAGCTCATCGCCTCGATGTTTTCGAGCAGGAGATCGCGCAGTTTGATGCTTTTCAAAGTGTGACTCAGTCAACTGAGCGGATCTACCAGATCACCCCGACGCACAAGCAGCGTGTCCCTTACTACACTAATGAGTTTTGGACTTCCAGGCAGCGTCAAGCCAACCCTTTGCATGAAATTTCCTATCGCGCCTGCTTCAAGCCTCAACTCCCGGGATTCTTTATTGATCGCCTCACCCTAGCGGGCGATGTGGTCCTTGATCCCTTCATGGGAAGGGGAACCACCCCTCTGGAGGCAGCGCTCAGGGATAGGATCCCTTATGGATCGGATGTCAACCCCTTGAGCCGTTACCTTCTGTGGCCTCGTTTGCGTCCGCCTCAATTTGATCAAGTGCGTCATCGCCTGGACTCAATCTTGTGGCGCCACCATGGCGCGATACCCGAGGAATTGCTTGTTTTTTACCATCCCGAGACCCTGCGCCATATTTGCGCTCTGAAAACCTACCTTGAGGGCAGAGATCAGGAGGGAAAGCTTGATGAAGTGGATGATTGGATTCGGATGGTGGCATTGAATCGCCTGACAGGCCATTCCTCGGGTTTCTTTTCGGTGTATTCCATGCCACCGAATCAGGCCGTTTCGGTGGCTTCCCAGCGCCGTATCAATGCGCGGCGTCAGCAAGTGCCTCCTGCTCGTGATGTCCCAGGCATATTGCTCAGGAAAACCAAATCTTTGCTGCGTCAGTCTGGCATTGAAGGTTCGGCCAGACTCAAGAAGCTAGCTGCTCAGGCTAGGCTGATGGTAGCTCGAGCCGACTATATTCCAGAAGTGCAGGATGAGAGTGTGTCACTCGTGGTGACCTCGCCTCCCTTTCTCGATGTGGTTGATTACGCCGCCGACAATTGGCTTCGCTGTTGGTTTCTCGGGATTCAGTCCGAGCAGCTGGCCATTACTAGGCCGCATCGGCTGGAGGCGTGGCGCCAGCAAATGACTTCAGTGCTCAGTGAGCTCAGACGCGTCATGAAAGCTGGTGGCGTGGTGGCGATGGAGGTGGGGGAAGTCAGGAAGGGACGTGTGGATCTGGAAGAGACGGTCATTGCCAGCGCCATCGAAAGTGGGCTTCATGTCCGCATGGTCATGGTGCAGCAGCAATCCTTTACCAAGACCGCTCGCTGCTGGGGGGTGACCAACAACCGAGGAGGAACCAATTCTCAACGTATCGTGCTGTTGAGCAAATGAGCGAGGGATTCGGCCAGTCTCCCAGAAACCAGCTCCCGTCAGGGATCAAGAGCCGACCTGGGCTGCATAGCCCGAGGCATCTAGAAGCTGATCCATTTGAGCTGGATCACTGACCTTCAGTTTGAAGAACCAGCCCTCTCCGAATGCATCGGAATTGACTTTGCCGGGATCGTCCATCAGGGATGTATTCACCTCAATGACCTCACCACTCATGGGGGCGTAAATGTCGCTTGCGGTTTTGACTGACTCGACCACTGCGCAGGCCTGACCAGCCTCAAGGACTTTACCCACTTCGGGTAATTCAACAAAAACCAGTTCGGTAAGCTCGGCCTGAGCATGGTCAGTGATGCCGACCCAGGCTACGTCCGCTTCATGGCGCACCCATTCATGCGTTTTAGCGTATTTGAGGTGTTCGGGAATGCTTGAGCTCATTTGTATTTCTACGATGTACGATGGGACTGCGGGTGAAAAGGGTCAAGCCTTTCGATACATGGGTTTGCGCACCACGGTGGCAGGATACCAGCGTTGACGGATCTCAATCTGGATACCCTCTCCAGGCTTTTTGGCCTCGCCTTCAAGTATGGCCAGGCCTAGGCCTTTTTCCAGCGATGGGCTCATTGTGCCGCTGGTGACAAGCCCCAGAAGGTTTCCAGCCTGGTCAGCAACGCGATAACCTGCTCGCGGAGGCGCTGCCTTGCCATCCATTAGGAAAGCCACCGATCGCTTGCTGAGCCCTCTTTCCCTTGCCTCCAGCATGGCCTGTCTACCAGTAAACTCTCCTTTATTAAAATCGACAAAGAAACCCAAACCGGCCTCGAGAGGGCTGATTTCTGGTGATAGCTCGTGACCGTAGAGTGGGTAGCCCATTTCCGTACGCAAGGTGTCTCGGGCTCCTAGTCCGGCTGGGATAATCTCCGCTGCCTGGCCTTGTTCGAGGATCCATGCCCAGATAGCTGGAATCACTGAGTTGGGGGCAATGAGTTCATACCCATCTTCTCCCGTATAGCCGGTGACCGCTACCCATATGGGTGTGCCTTGCCAGTGAGTAAGCTGGATTTGGTTTTTGGCCATGTGGGCAATGGGCTGGGTCTCCTCTCCTTCCATACGACCGATGACTTGGCGAGCGGCAGGACCCTGGCAGGCCAAGGCCCCAAGTTGGTCAGATAAATTTTCGCAATGCACTGAATCGGGTTCAGCCACCAGTGATTGACACTGTGCTGTTAGCCACTGCCAGTCATCCATGATTCGGGATGCATTAACCATCATTAGGAAGGCGTCCTCTCTGGTGCGGTAGAGGTAGAGGTCGTCAATCGTGCCACCTTGGTGATCGCACATCAGAGTGTATTGCCCCATGCCAACACTCAAATTGTCGGGGTTGTTTGTCAGGCACCGTCGCAGGAAATCACAGGCACCAGGGCCTTCAACCAAAAACTCTCCCATGTGGGAGATGTCAAAAAGTCCTCCGGAGCTCCTGACTGATAAATGCTCCTGGCGGATGCCGGTGTATTGTACTGGCATGTCCCAGCCACCAAAGCCCACCATCCGGGCATTCAGCGCAAGGTGCTGTGGGTGCAGGATAGTTTTCTGAAGTATTTCGCTCATCATCATCCCCACTTTTCCAGGCGAAGTTGATCCTTGGGTAACCGGAGTTCATCCCGGACCAGTCGCTCGGTTGCTTCCACCAAGGCTGTTGGGCCACAGGCATAAAAAATAACCTGCTCGAGGTCCCCTGCTTCTTGGAGGATCCAGTCGGTATCCAAACGACCCCTCCGCCCCGGCCAGGCATCCCCTTCTTCCAGCCGTGTGCAGGTGACCAAGAGTCGGAAATTTGGGTTAGCCGCTTCCAGCTGTCGGAATTCCTCGCAGAAGATGATGTCTTTGGGTGTCCGGACGCTGTAGAGGACGGTGATGCGAGTCGATAATTGCCGCTGAGTGGCCTCGCGTGCGAATCCTCGAAAGGGAGTCACGCCTGACCCACCCGCAATACAGACCAAATGTTTGTCGGGTTCCAGAACAGGTAGAAATCGACCCACTGGTGGGATGACGTAGAGTTGCTGGCCCGCTTCAGCCCAATCCACCATGCGTGTCCCCATTTTCCCATCACGCTTGATGGTGACTTCAAAGAAACCCTCCTCCAAAGCGCTTGAGGACAAAGAATAGGCACGTTTGTATTTTGGAGCATCCGGCCAATAAAGGGTAATGAACTGGCCCGTCTGGAAGGAGACAGTGTAATCCTCCGGCCACTTGAGTCGAAGGGTCTTGGTGTCCTCGAGTTCCCAGGTGACTTGTTCAATTTCCATGAGGACAACATTTTTAGGCATAAGCGGTGTCGTGAACGCGGTTTGACTGACGATTAAAAGGGGTTTCTATCTGAATGAGAGATCAGTGGGCTACTAAAATGCCTCGACACGAGTCATGGACTTATTGAGCCAGCCACGCCTGTTGATAATTCGATCTTTACAAGTTCCCTCACAGATCCTACGAAATAAGGCTTCAATTATGGCCAAATCCTGTTTTCATGCAAGCGTTGAGGGGGCTCAGCACGGAGCCAAGTCGCTCGAAGCCTTCCTTGATTATGCCAAAACCGCTGGCGCTGATGGCGTTCAACCTTCCAACTACATGCTTCAGAGCGACAACGGCTTCCGCTCGGCAAGCGAGATCAAGGCGTTGTTTGATCAGCGAGGGATGAGCCTTGATGGCATATCCTGCCATTGTCCAGCATGGGTGCATACCAGTGCGTGGACAGGCACCCCCTCCATCCGTCCCTTCATTCCTGAGGATGTGGCCAAGCAAAGCCCCGAGGCCATTGAAAAATGGTCTGAGGATTATCTGATTCAGCTGATGGATCTGGCAGCTGAATTGGGCATCAAGATCTTACCCATGTTCTGGGGGGTCGCTTTTGGCTGGGAATTGGCTTCTGGTTATCCATGGGGTTTCTGGGCAGGGGCCGACTTTGACCTGATCAAAGAGGGCCAAGAGCGTTTTGTGACCAAGACTGCCCGCATTCGTGAGCATGCCAACCAACTAGGTATGGTGCTTGCGCATGAAATTCATCCCGGAACGGCTGCCATGTGTGCGGACGATTTCAACATGCTCGTTAATATTTGCGATGGGGATGCTTGCCTGGGTGTCAACGCGGATCCCTCGCACTGCTGGGAAGGTGAAGATTTTGAGACTCGCTTTTTGAAGGTGGCTAGCCGAATCTACGGTTGCCACGTGAAGAATTTCACAGTACGAAAAAACATTCCTGTCAGGATGATGGAACCAAACTGGTCTGGGCGAGCCATGCAATTCACCGATTTGCCAAGCGGGGACCTCAATATGGTGCGTTATGCCGAATTGATGATCCAGGTTGGCTACCCAAGTAGGTATTGCCAGGCGATGGGCCGCGAGACAGCGCCTCTCGTGGTGGAGGCTGAAAGTGCTTACCGCGACCTCGATGCTACCAGCGCCAACGGCATTGCGTACGTAAAAGAAAATCTCGTATTTCCAGTGGCCGCTGGCTCTTTTGAGGACGGAATGGGCGCTTAATGATCCATCAGCCTCGTCACAAATTAATCAAACGAGCATCGTTTTTTTTGAGTTTTTTTGAGTTGACAGTTGTCAGCTACAGTCGTTAATTTGTAAAAGTTGAATGGGAAAATAAGGAATAACTATGTTGAGTAACAAACGCTTTTCACTTCTTGTCGCTGCTCTCCTCATGGGCACTTTGCCCGTTGTTGCCAGTGACGTCGTATCTACCATCAATGAGCTACCAGCCATTGAAATCCCTGCCAAAGCAGCCAGTGCTGTGCGGGCAGCCCCTGCTGAAAAGCAGCTTGAGCTCTCCCGGCAGATTCTCACAGCCGTCCTTAAGGAGCGTCCACAAATGGCCGTCCAGATGGTCGCCACGCTTTCCAGGATTTCCCCTGACTCGGCTCCTGTTTTGGCAGTGATTGCTTCATCCATCGTTCCCCAGTATGGTGACGTGATTCTCAGGGCTGCAGCCGCCTCGGCACCCGATCAGGCTGATTTGATTGCAGCTACTTCCGCTCTTTTCTTTCCTGAAAGTCAAGATTTGGTCGTCAAGGCAGTCAGCGAAGGGGCTCCTCAGGCAGCCGCCAGCGTCTCCGAGGTGGTGAACTCATTGCCACAACGGTTCACCTCTTCTCCTGTTGCTAATCACGGCGCGGCTGTGGGGACAGTTGTCAAAACCATTAAGGAATCAATCGTTGCTGCTTCACCAGTTACCAGAACTGTTGACCCAGTGACTGGCAACCAAGTTGCCGTCACACCCAAGGGTTTGCAGCAGTTGGTCAAGAAAGTGGAAGCTGCAGTTGAAGCAGCCAAAACGGACGCGACTGCTCCCAAAATTTCTCCAACTGCCGTGCTAACCCTCAAAATCCTGACCCAAGTTGTCACCATCAAACAGGAAGCTGCCAAAAACGATACTGACCAGGATGAGGGTTTCGGCTCTGTGGCTGAAACCGAACAATTCGTCGAAGGTGACGTGGCTGTTGATGAACAACGCAATGATCCTATCATCAAGGCCAAGCTTGAAGCTGCTAAAGAAGAGTTTGTCGAGAACAAATACAACCAGTAATTCCTGGTTCCTTTCAACGATTCAAACGCCTGCTACTCAGCAGGCGTTTTTTTTTGTTTATGATGAAAAAGCCACTGTTTCGCGGTGATCCCTGGTGAAGAAAAACGCTGAAGATCAGGCTTCAAAGCAAAACCGCAGTGGTGATGCCTGGGCATAGGCAGTTTGGACAGCCTGCCTGCAGCCCTGAAACAAAAAAGGCAAGCAAGTCCTTACTAGCGCAGGGTCTTAAACGCTGAAGTCAACGGGAGTCATGAATTGTCAGGCGCCAGCGGAAGGCGTGATTTTGACAGGATAGGGCTCTTTGATTGATTGGCAGGATGAGTTAGACCTTAGAGTTGCCATAGAGGCCTACTCAGAACGGTCAGTAAAGTCTGGCAACTTGATCAGCATACCCGTTAAAGAGCTGTGTTCTCCGACGAAGACCCGTGTCGACCACCCGTTCGGTCGCCTGTGACCAGCGGGGGTGCGGCACATTGGGATTGACGTTGGATTCAAACGGGTATTCCACCGGAGAAAGGCTTTCCCAGAAAGTTTTTGGCTGCTGCGCGGTGAATTCGATGCGATCAATAGACTTAATGCTCTTGTATCCATACTTCCATGGCACAACCAACCTCACCGGAGCACCGTTTTGCTTAGGGAGTGGTTTCCCATACATACCTGTAGCAATAAAGCTGAGATCATGCTCTGCTTCCTCAATGGTCAACCCTTCCACATAGGGCCAAGGATAGGAGTTGAGACGCATGCCTGGAGCTTGGTCAGGTCGATTGAAGGTGGTGAATTTGACGTAGCGTGCCTCTGGTTTCGGCTGAACGAGCTTCAACAGCGCAGCAAGGGGGAACCCGGTCCAGGGAATGACCATGGACCAGGCCTCCACACAGCGAAAGCGATACACTCGCTCTTCCATTTGAAAACGCTTGTAAGCCTCCTCCACCGTAAAGGTCAAAGGTTTCTCCACCAAGCCCCCTACTTGAACGCTCCATGGGGTGATTGAAAAAGCTCCTGTCAGGTAGCGAACCCGCGATTTATTCGTGGAGAATTCATAGAAATTGTTGTAGGACTCAGCCACCTGTTGTTCGGTAAGTTTCCAGCTCGGCGAGTAGGAGGCATGACGCTTGAAGGGAAATCCGTCTGGCATAGATGGTTGAAGCGATGGATTCCCCTCTGCTCCATGGAGTCCTACCTGTTTTGTGATTCCCGCTAGGCCTGCGCCAAGGATCCCCATTTGCTTGAGAAATTCCCGACGTTTGAAGTAGCTGCATTCGGGGGTGATTTCCCGGTCGTGGATGTGCCAATCGGGGTGGATGCGAATATGGCTCATAAACACAATATGCCTGAATACTGACCCTTTTCAATCCCAACTATGGCTATTGGTTGGCCGGACTCCTCGCAGCCTCGAGGGTAAACCATCGGTGTCCTTGTGCTGGGATGGTAACAGGGAGTGTGATGCGATGATGAGGGTCAATCTCCAGCAGGAGGGCCTGCTCAAACTCTCCTTCGGGGAGCAGACGTAAGCGATCCAACAACCCGGTATGATACACATTGAGTTTGAGATCGATGGTTAACTGAGTTGGGGTGGGGTTGAAACCGACCCACATGCCCCGAATAGGTAGCCCCGGGTTCGCGTGAAAATACCAGTCTGGCCTGAGGCCGTCGGCCCGCCTTGAAGCCGAATGAATCAAATCGCTTTCCAGGATGTCTCGATAGCGCTTGTACCAGGAGACCCACTGACTTACCCCCAATTGCACGCTTTCCCCGTCAAAGAGTCGATGCCCTCGGTAAACTGCCTGTACCCCTGCGCCCAAGTTGGAAAGCAGCATGGTCTGGTAGTGGTCCCAGTGTTCATTCAGTGGTTCGATGGTGGCCAGATCCCCACCGCCGTGATACTCAGTCAAAGGCACGAACATCCAACCCATGCTCGGGGTTTTCTGTACTGTCCCATCGAAGATGTTTTGGCGGGTGTGAATCTGTTGCTCCAGCCGCGGTAGAGACCAATTCACCTCGCGATACCCCATCCCGGCCTGGTTGGCTCCTTTCAGATAATAATAATCTGGCACCCTTAGATAGATGCCCTGGCTTCGCATCCACTCATACAGAGTGGTGATTTGTTTCCACTGTACCCATTGACTGTCCTTTAAGCCCTTTTGGAGTGGAGGACGCGAGGCGGCATCCCAGTCACCTGGATAAGACCCATCATGGACAAATTTGGTGAAACCTGTCTGGGTGAAAAAATGTTGGATGGACTGGAGGTAGTGCTGTCCCCATTGGGAGGCCAGCGCGGGTGCAAAGCCGTGAATTTGCCCTCCTGGTTTGCCGGTGTCCGGGTGAATGCAGTTGTCTGAATCAGGACTGATGCGACGACTGGAAAGCAGAGAGTAACCCCCGAGTTCAATACCGAGGCCGGCTGCTTCTGCTTGTAATGCTTTGAAATAAGCAATTTTGGCAGGTTCCCGATCTTCCATATTCAAACCGCTGCCGAAGCTGAAATTAACCATTTCAAACCCGCAGCTCGCGGCCTGAGCGATGGCCTCTCGGACGGTTGACTCCTTGGTGGTGGTCAGGTGCAGGATCAGGGGGTTTTCTGTGACCCAAGGGGCAATCGTGCGATACATGCGTCGCAGTGCCAGACCCTGACGGTGGGCATCGCGCGAATCATGCAGCAACATGAAAGCCCTGAAACTCTCGAATTGAGCCCCTGGCTCAATGGTCTGATCGGGGCCCATGGAGGGGCCGACTTTGAGTAGGCATGGGTTTTTTTTCAGGTAATTGACCTGAGTGTCAAATAGAGGGTCGGGTTCCCAGTGCACCGAGTGACGCTGACTGTTACGTAGGGAAAATCCTCCAAAGGCATAATCGGTTTCCACGTGTAAATTGGGTGTCTCGAGCTTAACACCTTCCCTGAGCTCGACTGGATCCTCCGTCGGGACCACAGCCAGGATCTCCGATTCGAAATGATCGAGATTGACGGCCTGGGTTCCATGGTTGATGAGGGTAACCCACTTGCTCATGGCTGGCAGGCCGTCGTAGAGGATGTGATGGATGATCACCTCCAGATCCTGAAAGGAATGGTTGCCTTCTGGCATGGCCTGCATCCCTAGGTAGTGAAAGTCTACCTGAATACCCTGAGGAGGCCATACCGCATCCGGGGCGTGGTGTCGAAGCTGCTTCCAAACTAGGCGCTCGCCGGGAACACTAACCTTGTGGTGGGTGTAGCT
>JALRAZ010000194.1 GCA_023257935.1 Verrucomicrobiota bacterium | reverse complement strand
CAGCATCGAAGTCTCCGAAGAATCGGTCAAAGTGGATGCTGAGTTTTTCATCAAGCGTTTTGATTTTGGTATCCAATACCCAGGGCGAGCTGATGATCTGATTCGTGATGAAGTGGTGATCAAGCTGCACATCGTGGCTCATCCAGAACAAGCCTGAAGATCGTTTTACCGATCTAGATCTCCCCCAAGCCTGGTTCACGCATTTGACACCTGGATCAGGCCGGCCCTGCCAAGCTTTCATGAAGCGTCTGTTCACTCACTTCAGGCGGCGTGTTTTGCTGCAGGTTCCTACCCGTGTTTGGGTGGGCGCAGCAGTCCTGTGCTTGAGCCACTTGCCAGCTACTGGTTCAACAGAGGCTATGGCTCAACGCCTGGCTTACCTTGCCAAACGATCCAATCCGGTTCGTAATACCTACCTCAACACTCTGCGTGCCAGGATGCAGGCAGGGGCGATAGCCAGTGCAGCTAGTGATGAGCAACGTCTGGATCCCATGATTCAGCAGGCGGTGGAATGGCTTAATGCAGGCGCTTCGGAGGAAGCGCTTCGAGGCTTCGACGCATGGGAGAGCTTAGCTCAGCGGGTTTCACCCGGGCTCTATGAACACAATCACTACCTGCTCAAGAGCCACCAAGCTCTGTGCTGGTTGCGTCTTGGGGAGCAGGAAAACTGCCTGACAAACCACACGAGTGCCTCCTGCCTTCTGCCCATCCAAGAGGCCGGCAGGCATCTATTGCGTCGTGGTTCCGAAGGAGCGCTTGGCATCCTCGGACCAGCTTTGGAGCGTTATCCAGGCGACCTATCCATGCGTTGGTTGTTCAATATTGCCTCCATGACCCTAGGGCTTTACCCCGATGCGGTCCCTGAGCCCCTGCGAATCCCTACACGAACCTGGGACTCTGGAGCTGATATCGGGTGGTTCCCTGATGTGGCCGCTGCGGTGGGGGCTGACATCAATGGCCTTTCCGGGGGCACTGTGGTGGACGACTTCGATGGGGATGGTTTGCTGGACATCCTGGTAACAGCCTGGGGACTCAACGATGATCCCACCTACTTGCATAACCTTGGCAAGGGTCGCTTCGAGGACAGGACCCAGCAGGCAGGGCTCAAGGGATTGACCGGTGGGTTGAACATGGTCTCGGCTGATTACGACAATGATGGAGATCTGGATGTGTTTGTCCTGCGTGGTGCTTGGCTCGGAGGCGAGGGGCGGATCCCCAATTCGCTCTGGCAGAATGATGGCCAGGGCCATTTCGAGGATGTGACTCATGAAGCCGGGCTGTTCTCGGAATACCCAACTCAAACCGCGGTGTGGTGGGACTTCAATAATGATGGTTGGCTCGATCTGTTTGTTGGCAATGAATCCAGTGCTCGCAATCGGCATCGATCAGAGCTGTATGTCAACAACCAGGACGGTACCTTCAGTGAGGAAGCCAGGTCCTGCGGCTTGGCTCTGAGCTCCTATGTCAAGGCAACGGCCGTGGCTGATGTGGATCGTGATGGGTTTCTCGACCTCTATGTTTCGAATTTTGATGCACCCAACCAACTGTTTCGTAACGCGGGTATCATCCCAGGAAAACCTCACTTGCGATCCTTTCAGGACATCGCCAAGCAGGCTGGGGTCAGTGATCCCATACACAGCTTCCCATGCTGGTTTTTTGACTTTGATCAGGATGGCTGGCAGGACCTCTTTGTTGCGGGCTATCAGATCAAGGACGTTGGAGAAGTAGCCGCAGACTACCTAGGGCTACCCCATCAGGCTGAAAAAGCCAGGCTCTTTCGCAATCGGGGTGATGGCACCTTTGAGGATCAGACCACTTTGATGGGACTGGACAAGGTGCTGCATGCCATGGGATCCAACTATGGGGATCTCAACAATGATGGGTTTCCTGATTTCTACCTCGGTACGGGCGATCCCGATCTGGCAACCCTGATACCCAATCGCATGTTTCTCAATCAGGCCGGTCAGGGATTTGCCGAAATCACAACTTCAGGAGGGTTTGGGCACCTTCAGAAAGGTCATGGGATTGCCTTTGCCGATCTGGACAATGATGGGGATCAAGACATCTACGCCAATATGGGAGGAGCCTACGAAGGAGATACCTACCGCAACGCCTTGTTCATGAACCCGGGTCAGGGTAATCGCTGGCTCAAGTTACAACTGCGGGGAGTGGGTTGCAATCGCATGGGTCTTGGCTCCCGGCTTGAGGTGAGGGTGATGCATGAGGATGGGTCCAGACAAACGATCCACCGCGTGGTGCGAACAGGCGGGAGTTTTGGGGCATCGCCGCTCAGGCTCGAGTTGGGTCTTGGCTCGGCTGTGTCCATTGAGTCCCTGGTCATACGATGGCACGGGTCCGGCACCACACAAACCCTTGTTGAGCTTCCTTTGGATCGCTGCCTCTCGATCACTGAAGGCCAGAATCAATGGGAGGACCTGCCTCTCAAGCCCATAAGCTTCCAGGCTGGTGTGGCCCACCACCATCCCTGAACTTGCGAGGGCCTTCATGGGGTCTTTACCTGACCCGCGTGCAGGCTCAGATCGTGGAAGAGTCAAGGAAGATCGAATTGAAGCTTGTAGAATCGAGCTCCGTCACGGAACTGCTCATTATCAAAAAAGAAGCTCTCTCGAACCCCAGCTGGAGAAACGTGCACCGGTAACCAATGCTCCAAATCCCATGAGCCCCATACCTCTGCCTTGTCATCACGGGGGTTGGTGATAGAGAGAAGTTGACCCTGGGCAATGCGCTCGACACTCAGGGAAGGCACGTGTTCTGTCATCAGCTTCCGGATTTGAGATCCATTTAGAATCGAACCATAAAGCCTGATGTCATCCATGTAGCCAGGAAAGGTTTCAAGTTGGTCAATGGGACTAGCCCCTAAGGCCAGGTTCTGCCCTTTGACCTCGATGGGGTGAATGTAGCGTGTGGTGCCTAGCTTGCGACCATTGGCATACAACCAATGAGCTTTACCCGGCAAATCGTAGACATAGGCAATGTGGGTCCACTCTGAAAGCTGGATATTTCCTAGGGGTGCTTTCAAACCACTACTGATGGTTCCCCCAAAGTTTTGAATGCTCAGCAATGAATGGCCTTCCTCCACAAACAAGCCGTGAGCTTCGATCCCCTCTGACAGGTCAGGGCCCCAGCTGAAAAGGCCATGGCGTTTGACAGATGCCTCTTCAGGGAGTCTTACCCACATGCAGAGAGTGAATTGATCTTCCAGCGAAGGCGGATTCATGACGGTGATATAGCTGCCCTGATTGGCGCTTAGATCCAGGGCTTGTCCATCGATGGCCTTTTCAATGAAACCAACCCCATCGGGTTGGTGCACCAGGCTTAGTCGCCTATTGCCATCAACCTGTGTGTCCCCATCCAGGCGGATCCTTAAAGCCAGATCAGACTCATCGCTTGTGGGGATTGTGGGAAGGTATTCATTCATGAGCCCTGCCACCTCTTCGCCACTCAGGGAGCGGTCATAGAGACGGAAATCATCGATTAGGCCCTGGAAAGTCACCATTTGACCCGTCGGATTGGCCCCGATGTAGATAGGGAGACCACGATGAACAATGGTCTTGTTGTAGGATTGCTGCAGGAATGGCAAGCCATTGAGATACACGGTGGCCTGCCCGGCTTGATCGTCAAAGGTATAGACTAGGTGGTTCCACTCGGTGATGGAAAAGGAGCCAAGAGGTCTGGAGGCCTTGAGCTCGTTGGGTGTATGGGTATTGATGCTCAGAGCTAGCTCGCCTTGATGGTTCAAGACAATACCGTGCGATTCCAAGTTAAAATCCTGGTCCGAACCCCAGCTGAGTAATCCCTGATCAGCTATCAGATTTGCCCCTTCTGCCGATTTGAACCATAGGGATAGGGTGAAGTGGTTTTCGATGGCAGGCGGGCGAAGCACAGCGACATAGCTCTGATCTACCTCGGCCATTGCCTCTGTTGGATCCAGCCCAGCACCCAAGTCGATTGCCATGCCGTCTTTGGCGTCGTTTGAGAAGCGGATGGAAGGAATGCCCTTGATGCCGACGGTGTAGCTCTCGGGCTCAGCTATCACGCTATCATCAAAACGAAGCCGCATCACAAGATTGTTTTGTGGAACAGCCCCGTGCAGACACACGGCCAGCAACTGAATCAAGGCGACTGTGCTCACCCATTTGCGGACTTTCACAGCATTCCTGAGTAGGATAGGGGATTTCATGTTACATCAGGAGTCAACGACAAACGACAATACTCCGGAAGCTTTATCGGATAGTCGTGGCTACTACTTGAGCCTGTATTTTGAACCTGACCCTAATTTAGCTTCCTTGCTAACTGGAAGGAGGCCTCTCAACGAGCCCCTAACCGAGAGATGCGCTGCCGATGATGGCCTCAATCTGACGAGCGAGATCGACATCTTTTTGAGTGATCTGATTGCCCGCGTCATGCGTGGTCAAAGCGATATCGAGCCGGTTGTAGACTTGATAAATTTCAGGATGATGATTCGCCGCCTCACATGCAAAGGCCATTTGCATGATGCCAGCCATGGCAGCTGGGAAATCCTCAAAGCGGTAATGCCGGATGAGTTTGCCTTCCCTTGTTTCCCATCCGGTGAGCGAATTGAGATGGTCCTTAATTTGTTCGGGTGTCAGTGGGGTACTCATAGTTGAGTAGGCATGCTAGTCAATCGGGGGTCGTGAAGCGATGCAAAGATGGATCCTCAGTCAGTGTTAGTTTCCATCTGGGGATCACTCCAAGGGTCAGAACCATGATCTTCACCGCTCACTTCATAGTAGGACCAGGACGCATCCCAATGCTTGAGGCCAGCAATCTCGATTTCCGTAAATCCTCGCATCTTGCCATAGTCCCGGGTGATTTCGAAAGTCACATCGATGCGTTCCTGCCCCAAGGCCAAAAGGTGGGTGGCCAGCTCTTGCGAGACAAGGCCAAGACGATGATTGGGATGGGAGGTGAATGCCAGCATGACCAGAGGCTGTTCACCCGCAGTGTCTGGGTGGAGTGCATCCACCAGATTGGTATGCTGCAAGGACCAGTTCATGGACATGATGCGCACTTCTTTTTGATTGATAAAAGGCCCCCAGCCTGTGGCCAGTAAGATGAACAAGCAGCCATAGACTAGATGGACAGCCAAGGCAGAAGGGAGCAGGCAGCCTTGGTGGCGACCTACTTTACGGTAAGTCCACCAGAGCAGTAGGGTCAGTAGCCAACCAACCAAGAAAATCAGAGGCCGGGTATCGATGTATGCCATCTGGGGGCTCATGGAGTTTGAGGGGGATACAGTGTGATAGCATAAAGGGTGGCATCCTTGAGGTGTACCCTGAGTTGATACTGGCCGCTGGGCATTGCCAATCTCGAACCGTGATGCCAGGAGGGTTGGTGCTCGAGATGATCCCCGTTCAGTGGATTCATATCAGCTTGGGTATAGCCGTTGATACGGTATCCCGAGGCATCCAGCCATTCGACACGAAACTCTCCTTCGGAGGCATCCGCATTGAGTGTGAGACGGGTACCGGCTTCCATTTGCCAAGGTTTAAAGGTGACTTGACCGATACTGCTTTGGGGTCGCAAGCCCATCCAGCGATCCCGTGGCAACACCCTGACGCCGATGCCCGTTTGCTGCTCCTGAAAGTCAGCATGCCAACTGGGATAGGCGCCATAGTAGAGATAGGTCACGTTTTCATGATGTATGACGGTAGCACTGGTCCACAGGCAGCCAGCGTCAAAGCTTTCAGGGTCAGGGTGAAGGTGTAAAAACCAATCATCAGGAAAGGGGCGATGCCAATGGCGGCCGTTGTGGCTCCAGATCAGCTCGGCGGGCATGCTGCCCAGACCTCCCTGGTCAAAGCCTCCAAAGTCAAGTCGCTGCAGCAGGCCCAGGTAAAGGCCATGGGTGTGCAGGACTGAAAGCCCATGAAACTGACCATCCCCTGGACGGTCTGGGTTGAGGATCAATTCAGGCTGGGTCCAATGGAGAAAGTCCTTTGAGGTGGTGCGTACGATGGCCCGCTTCCAGAAACGTCGTCCGTCTGGAGCGTCCACCCAAGTTTTGGTATAAAGGGTGAATTGAGCCTCCATGGGATCCCACATCAGGTCCATCACATCGCTGATGGAGGGACGCGTCCCGGGTTCTCGACCGGCTTCAGTTTGCTTTGGGGGTTGAGTGGGTTCGCCATAAGCACCTTGTAGAAGTGGTGCTTGTGGGTGCTTGGTCCAGTGAATGCCATCTGGCGAAAAGGCAGCACACAGCCCCGGTCGTTCCGCCTCATCGGTCAGGGAGAAATCCCAATAAGCTAGCTTGTAGCGTCGATCGGGGTTTGAGTCACGCGGGTCGATCAGCACCGAG
>JALRAZ010000116.1 GCA_023257935.1 Verrucomicrobiota bacterium | reverse complement strand
CCCTAGACATAGGGGCAGAGCAATAAGGAAGACCAGGAAACCAGAGGTGAGATCATATTTAAAATGGGTGCGGAATCCCTCATAATTGCCCATTGGTATCTGAGTTTTTGATGGTTGCATGGAACTGCGATGGTTGGGTTGGGTTGATACGTGAGTGGATAAAAATAGTACGATTAGTCATTTGGGTTCAGGCCATCGCTCAGGCTGCCAAGGATCCCCGATGCTTGATCATGGGAGGGGATCCAAGTGTCATTGCTGGCAGGAGTGAGCAACTCCATGGCAGCTTGATATCTAGAATTCACTCCAGATTGCGGGGCTAGCCCAACGCCGATAATCAGAATTCCCAGGATGCCGACGGCCCACTTTTCGTGGGGCATTGCAGCCAAGGAAATGCTCCCAGGATGGATAGAACCGGTAAAAATCCTGAAATACACCGCCAGCACGGCAATGCCGTTGAGGGCGGCGGCCAAAAGAACCATGACTCCGACATGGGGGTAGGCATTGAGAGCTGATTCAACCAGCATTTCCATGCCAATAAATCCGATGGAACCTGGGAAGCCGATGCAGGCCAGACCACTGAGCAGGAAGAAGATTGCCAGCATGGGCATGTGGCGGTAGAGCCCGCGATAATGTTTCCAGTCCAGATACCCCACTCGTGACTCCACGGCCCGAAGTGTCAGCCCAAAACCAGCCATGCAGAGGGAAACTGAAATCCAAACACATAGCCCAGCTGTCCAACCCAGCGGTGAGATGACCTCAAGACCCAGCCAAACCAGTGAGGAATGACTTAAAAACAAAAAGCAAAAGAAGCGTCTTGCTTCCTGCTGAACCAGGGCCATACCGGCACTGTAAAGTGCCGTCACTAGGGCGAGAACTCCCAGCAGATCCATAAGCAGGTCCGGTGCATCAGGAAGAATCAATCGAATGGCTGCATAGGCGCTTGCCATCGGGGTGACATGAAGGATGGCCACACCAAAGGACGCATTTTCAAAAAGATCGGCCACCCACAGGTGGAACGGGACGCTCCCGGCTCGAATCAGCAAACCTATCATCAGCAGGACGGGGCCCAAGGGGCCTCCTTTTTGGTCAGACTCCATGAGGAGCCAGCCCCCGACCATCAATGCCAGGGAGGTCAATGTGTGCATCCAAAACAATCCGGTGGCATGGCCTCTGGCCTTCAGATCCATCCATGGCGGGATGGCACTCAGTGCCAGCAGCAGCAGGATCCCTTCTGGCAGGCGACAGGCAAATAGCAACAGCACAAGGGTTTCCATAACCAAAACAAGGCCGTAGGGGAAACGTCTTCTCTTGGTGGGAGGAGTCATCAGGATCACTAGAAAATGGATCAAGGCGGCCAAGGGGAGCAGGGGGCTGCTCAAGGCATCCACAATGAGCCACTCTTGGCCAAGCAGCATGGAAAGTAGCGGCCAGAGATCATGTGCTTGAGGGACCTCCAGTAATGAAAAATCGATCCATGCGCCCAAGGCTAGGATCAAGGTCAGTCCACTGCTGATCAGAGCGACCTTGCGACGAGCTGCGAGTTGACTTTTCTGACGCTGAAGCCATGAACCGATCAGTGGAGCAATCATCATGGCCTCCATCCATGGAAAATGCAGGAGTGGTTTCATTCAGCTTTCAATTTCCATGGGTTCGATCAGTTTTGCTGACCTTGAGGACCTGTCAGGCTGTGATGGGACCCAAACAGATAGCGATGTGGTGATCCTCTTTTCATTGCGGTCGCACCATCGAAAGAACCCCATGCACGGATTGACGAAAAAGAAATTCAGGAATCGATCCAGGCCTCCCTTGTCATGAGCCACTGCGTAAAGATAATCGGAAAGCCCTTTGGGAATCATGGAGCCAAAACTTTTCTGAGATTGAGTCACAGGACGATGCCCTATGGCATTTTCTATGGTGTGGTAGTCGTGTAGCAGCGTTGGCGCTCTGAGTAGCTGGAGGGTTCGCAGGCACCCATGGCCGATGATGTGAATCAGAGCGAACACCTCCAGACCGAGTCCAATTTCGGCGACAATCAAGCCCACCTGAGTGAGTGAGGCAAATGCTAGGGATGACTTGATGTCTGGCTGTACCCTGGCGATGCAGCCTGCCAGCAGGGCCGTGGCCAGACCAAGTCCCACGGTTGCCATGCATAGGGCAGGGGAAGCCAGCAGGATGGCATGGGATCTGAGTAAAAGGAATGCTCCCAAGTGTACCGACAGAGCCCCGTAGAAAATAGCGCTGGATGGGGTTGGGCCTTCCATGGCCCGTGGCAACCAACCCGAAAAAGGAATGAGTCCGGATTTGCCAGCTGCTGCCACCAGTAGCAGGAGCCCAACCCAGAAGGCAGTCTCTGGTGCCATGACCGAATGAGTGACCGGCCAGGGGCTGTCACCGGTCATGTGCTCGAAGTCACCTTCGCCTGAAAGATGATGAAGCAAGAGTACTGCTACCAAGAACGCTGCGTCAGCAAAGCGATAAATGGACCAGACCCTAAGGCCGTGGCGCACCGGTGTGGAGCGTTCCTGGAAAAACGCAATGAGCAAGGCTGAAGAGAGTCCAACCATTTCCCACCCACAGAAGAGGACTTCCACCGTACCTGCCAGCGATGCCAGGGTAATCCCCAGCACAAACAGTCCATAACCAAAGAAAAACCTCTCATAACCGTTCTCTCGATGGAGGTAACGGTGACTGAACACCACCACAGTCCAGCACAGTACCCAGGAAAAAAGGCAGAAAGGCAAGGAGAGGCGATCAAAAAGAAATTTGAAATGAAAGTGAATTTCGAGTTCATCCAGAGCGACCCACTGCCCAAGCTCGAGGTGATAGGATTCCCTGCTACCATAAAGCATCCCGATGGCGTGTAGCACACAGGCAAGCAATCCAATGCTCGTCAGGGTGAGTGTCCATCGGAAAAGGACTTTCTCTCCCAGTTTCAGGC
>JALRAZ010000006.1 GCA_023257935.1 Verrucomicrobiota bacterium | reverse complement strand
TAGTCGCTGGCGGAACACCGCTGGAGATGTCCGTGCCGCCGCCGTGATGGTTGCCGCTGCGCTGGCCATCGCTGGCCTGCACCTTGCGCCTTGGCCCCGTCATGCCTGCCATTTCATCGCTGTCTGCTTGCAGTCGCAAACTGAGACAGGTCCAAGGCTTGCCGGCAGCCACCTTTTACTGAGCCGAGTTGGATATCCTTCACGATGAAGCCAGCGCCTACGCTCATCATCTCATGCAGGGGGGCGTTCGGGTTAAAGTGAATACCTATCCAGGCGTGCCGCATGGTTTCATGCATTTTGCAGGCCACTTCGATGATGGCAAAGCGGCCTTGCGGCGTTGGGGCCAGGAGCTGAAAATCGCTTTCATGAGCCCCTGATTTGGATTAGTTTACAAAACATGACGTTATATCCAGTGTGGGTCATGATGAATCGTCTTTGGCGCCTGATTTCATCCCAAAGCATACTCTGGCTGAGCATGGTGACCTCAGTCCAAACAGCCACTTTATCTGCGGCTAATGAAAGGTCTCATGATGAGACCTTGCTGGAATCCATGGCTCGGGGCAGGCAATGGCTCCTGACTCACCAGCATCCTGACGGATGGTGGTCAACCCAGGACCACCCAGCAGTGACTGCTTTCGCTCTGATGGCATTGGAAGGCGCTTCACACGATGCGAAGGACGCCAGCTTGTCCGAAGCCATGCAACGGGGATATGAATTCATTGAGCAGCACATCCATCCCGATGGGGGGATTCACAACATTGGATTGGTGACCTACAATACAGCCATCTGCATGATGGCCCTGGCGGTTTCGGGTCAGGATCAATACCAAGCCAGCATCGTCAAAGCGCGGGAATACCTCATTGGTTTGCAGAGTGATTTTGGTCAAACCGGTGTGTTGGACCATCCCATGGATGGAGGCATTGGCTACGGCTCGAGCTACGATCATTCCGACATGGGGAATACGTTGCAGGCCCTGGAAGCACTCCACGCTACCCGGAGGCTAGGATCGCAGGATCAAGGCAAGAAGCCCGAAGCGGCATTAGATTATGCTGCCGCGATTCGTTTCCTGCAGCACTGCCAAAATCTTGCCTCCCATAATCCTGAGAAATGGGTCTCTGAAGATCCGGTTAACAAAGGTGGATTTGTTTATTATCCGGGGTCAAGCAAAGCGGGTGAATACCCAGTTCCGGGCACAGAAAGGGTAGCACTGCGGTCCTATGGCAGCATCTCATATGGCGGTTTGCTAGCTTACGCTTACGCTCAGTTGGACAAGCAGGCGCCTCAGGTTCAGGCGGTGATCCAGTGGCTTCGCTCCAACTACACGCTGGAAGAAAATCCAGCCATGGGCCTGCAGGGCTTGTTTTACTATTACCACACCATGGCCAAAGCGCTAACCATCCTGGAAATGGATCAACTCCAGCTCAGCAATGGGCAAATTGTGAACTGGCGAAAGGAGCTGACTCAAAAATTGACCAGTATCCAGAAAGAAGATGGATCCTGGCTCAATGACAACGGTCGCTGGTGGGAGCGGGATCCTGCCCTGGTAACCAGTTATGCGGTGCTAACCCTCGAGCGTATCAAGACAGGGCAATCGAGCCGGTAAACCTGCTCTCGAAGCCGATTCACCTCCTCCTTGCATCTTGCGATGGGGAGGCTAAAGCTAATCTCCTTGCCACTGAGAGCTTTCTTTCTTTAATTGTCCTTTGTGCCTAGCACCAAGGTTATTTCCATCGCTAATCAAAAAGGTGGGGTCGGCAAGACCACGACCACAGTCAATCTGGCAGCTTGCCTGGCAGCCAATGGCTTCAGGGTATTGTTAATTGATGTCGACTCTCAGGCTAACGCCACCAGTGGCCTGGGGCTGGAAAAGGAGGAAGGTGCCAGTGCCTATCGTCCCCTGTTGGGGGAAGGGCAGCTCAGTGAAAAGATCAAGCCAACAGCCTGGGAAAGGCTAGACTTGATTCCATCGGAAGTGGATCTCTGCGGTGCTGAGATTGAATTAGCTCAGTGTGAGCGTCACCTGCACCGCTTTCGTGAAGCCCTAGCTCCCCTTGTTCAGTCACACCGTTATGACGTGATTCTTATTGATTGCCCGCCCTCTCTGGCGGTGATCACGCTCAATGCTTTTTGTGCAGCTGATTACCTGCTTGTGCCCTTGCAATGCGAGTATTACGCGTTGGAAGGGGTGGCCATGCTGACGCGGGTTATGAACCAACTCAAGGAAGGGGGAGCCAACGCTGGGTTGGAATTGCTGGGCGTGGTCATGACCATGTTTGACGGGCGTACGCGGCTCTCTCATCAAGTGGTTGATGAAGTACGCGGCTATTTCGGGGACAGGGTTTTTGAAACAGTCATCCCTCGAACGACCCGTTTGGCCGAAGCCCCCAGCCACGGCAAGCCCATCATCGCTTACGATCCCTACAGTGCGGGAGCCGCCGCTTACGAAATCCTGGCCGGAGAGGTTGCTGAGCGTCTGGGGTTGAATGAAGATCAAAGGGCAGGGGACAACCAGCCTCAAGCCACTGGAACAGATCCCTTTGTCTCCTCGCCTGCTCAAGGCAACGGATAGTCATTGCCATTTAGTCACCCAACCCTAGGCGGCAATTCCCTCGGCACGCCGAAGCTTGGTTCTTTGATGGCTCGATTCTTCCCTCAGGGCTACGCTGGCTAAGAGAATCG
>JALRAZ010000106.1 GCA_023257935.1 Verrucomicrobiota bacterium | reverse complement strand
TCCAAGGTGGTCGCGATCATTGCTGAACTGAGCGACGAGGAAGCGCTCAGTGTGGTGGGTTTTGGACAAGCTCCTTCTCGAGGGGTTATCAAAGGGGAGATGGTCGATCCGCGACTTACTCACGAGGCTATTCGGCAGGCTATCAGTCAAGCTGAGGAAAAAGCGGATAGGGAAGTCCATCAGCTCTACTTGGCTGTGACCGGCCAGCATCTCCGCTCGAATGATTTTTCAGGGTCCCACGCCATTGCCTCGGTGGATCGATCCATTGCTCAAGAAGATGTGGAAGATGTCATGACCCAAGCTCGGCGTTTCCATTTGAGCCCAGGCGATCACATGATTCACGTCATACGCCAGCAGTTTTTGGTCGATGGGCAACCCGTGGGCAGGTCTCCTGTTGGTATGCACGGCTCCCAATTGACGGTTGTGCTGCATGCCATTCAGGCCCAAGCTGAGGCGCTTCAAAAACCATTGCAGTGCCTGCGTAAGATGCGCTTAGAAGCTGAGAACCTCGCTTTCAGTGGCTTGGCATCTGGATTGGCGGTATTGAATACTTCCCAGAAAGCTGAGGGCACTCTGGTGATCGATCTTGGTGGCGGAACCACAGAATACGTTGTCTGCAAGGATGGTGTGGTTTGTCACTCCGGACTGCTGGCCGTCGGGGGGGATCATGTCACGCAGGATCTTTCCACTGGATTGCAGTGCAGCTTTGCACGCGCTGAGGACCTCAAGATCAAACATGGATCAGCGATGCTAACCCATGAAGGGCAACAAACCCTTCGAGAAATATCCCGCGAAATGGGTTATTCAGACCGACGCATGGATAGGGCTACCCTGCAAAAAATCATCCATGAGCGCCTCAAGGAAACCTTCATGATCATTGCTTCCGAGCTCGGGAGACATGGCATGGGAGACCGTGTTCAATCGGTGGTGCTTTGTGGTGGTGGGGCACACATGCCCGAAATTGAGGCCCTTGCTGGATACGTGTTCGGGCTACCTGTGTCGATTGGGAAGGGACACAACCTTCATGGCCCAAGTTCGGTTATCGATCGGCCCGAATACGCGACGGCTCTGGGCCTACTTAAATTTGGGGCTTTTGATATTGCCAGACAGCGTGAGCAGGAGGCTCATCGATTGCCTCTTGGGCACCGCATACGCAATCTATTTAGAATGGAATCCTGATTCAGCCATGGCCAGCATCATGACACCCTCCTCTCAAGGCTTTCAGCATCATCCCTCTTATCTGGTTGCTACCGGCCCATGGATTCAGGCTTCCTGGTCAAGTTTCCAATCAGGTTGCCACCCGCTCCCGACCATGATTGGGTTCGATGCAACCCATCGATTGCCTGCTCAAACCGAACTTGTTCGTGTCGGGTTGGAATCTTCGGGAACCTTTTGCTGCACTGAATCCGAACCCGAGCTTCAGCGTCTTGGCGAGATGTTTCTTTCCCAGCCTGGATGGACATTTGTGATCGCTTCCTTGGATCAGGTTCATGACGAAGATCAGGGTCTACTCCTGAGTTTGTTGAACTACCTGCGAAGGCAGGGGCACCAGCTGACCCTTGTCTTGAGTTTTGATGAGACAAAAGGATCCAGGCAAGATTGTCATCAGAGAATCGCGCCACTGAAAGCCATAGTTGACCTGGTCCTGCCTCTGGGAATCAGTCAGCACGCCTCCTCGGTTGACTCAGCAAAGCTGGCAATACCACCCAAGCAGCTGGATGGAGTGAGCCAGGTCTTAACCCTGTGGTGGATGTTTCAATCTTCAGGTGTGCTTTCTTTGGATTGGCATCAGGTAAGCAAGGAATTGTCCTCCAGGGTTGCGATGACATGGTTGCTTGAAAGCGAGCCGCATACGGGCGAAGAAGCTTGCTTGGCAGCGCTGGATGACATCATGGCGCAATTGGAGAGCGGCATGGCCATCTCACCAGAAAGCGTGGGAGCTTGCCTTGTCGAGATCTCGGCTGGCCCGTCGATGCGGCTGGATGTCCTGGAAGGCTTTCGCGCCGGACTGAGTGATGCCTTCAAGTTGGCGCTGCGGCCGATCCTATCCTTGCGATCGGATTCAGAGTATGGATCCTCGGTTCGACTTCGATTAGTATTGATTCAGTTGGCTGAAGCCAAGTCAGCCGATCACGCTCAATCTGATACCGATTCGGGAGTTTTTGAAATCCCCATTCAAAAGCCCAAGTCCAGTCTACTTAACAAAAAGGCCTCCAATAATGAACATCCTCTCTACGATGGCGAATTGATGGACTCGCTTACCGAGAAGGGGTGCGAGCCGCTGGTTTCGCCGACTGGAGGATCAACCAAGGCTCGCAGCAAGGGGTATTTTCAGACATTGCTCAATCTAGGAGGTAAGAAAACCGGACGTTTTGCCAACTGTGATCCGACTTACTACGATTCGGTCAACCTAGATGAACCTACCTACCTTCGGAAAAATATCTTGTTCAACTGAGTCAACAAGGCGTGGATCAGATCAAGCTACCCTGATTTGGATCCTGATCTGTTTGATTTCCAGCTGGGGTGTGTTGGGTGAGGATCGCCCCAACATCGTCTTCTTTTTCGCCGACGATCAGTCCTATGATTCCCTTGGTTGCTATGGCAACCCTGACGTGCGGACCCCTCATATTGATCAACTTGGCAGGGAGGGGCTGATCTTTAATCGTCATTACAATACGACTGCCATCTGCATGGCCAGCCGAGCCAATGTGATGACCGGCCTGCTGGAATACCGTACTGGCTGTAATTTCATGCATGGCCCCATGTCCCGAAAAACCTGGGAGGAATCTTATCCTGTGAGATTGCGCCAAGAAGGATACCTGACAGCCTTTGGGGGGAAGTTTGGATTTGCTGTGGTGGATGACCTGACAAGGGGTGGTTCTGAAAATCGTTATGAGGATTTGCCGATAGCCGATTTCGATGCGTGGTTCGGGGGAGCGGGACAGACCTCCTATGAAACAGCCAAGAATCCCTACCTCCAGGCCTATGCTGATCGCTACCCGCACAGTACGCGAGCCTATGGTGCGGCTGGAGTGGACTTTATCAAGCGGGCTGCCAAGTCAGAGAAACCTTTTTGCCTGAGTCTTTTCTTCAAGGCTCCTCACCGACCGGTAACCCCTGATCCCACATTGGATGGAGTCTACCAGGGGACCTACTTCCGTAAATTGCCTAATTATGGACGCGAGGCTGGTCATCATTTGGCTCCACAACATCGACTCGGGCGGCAGTATGCCCGATTCGAGACCTGGGGGTATCATCAGGAGCAGTCCTACCAACAGGCCATGCGTCAATACCATCAGCAGATACACGCCATTGATGTGGCTGTCGGGATGATTCGAGAAGCCCTGGTTGAGCAAGGTGTTGCGGATCGAACTGTTTTAATTTATTCGAGTGACAATGGCTTTTTCAATGGCTCCCATGGGCTCGGCAGTAAGGTGCTGCCCTATGAGGAGGGCAGTCGGGTGCCACTGCTGATTCTTGACCCCAGGACGCCTGCCAATTGCCGAGGACGAGAGGTGGCTTCGGTCACCGGCAACATTGATATCGCAGCGACTATCCTTGACCTGGCTGGCATGAACCCATCCTTGGATTTGGATGGTCGGAGTCTCAGGCCCATTTTAGAGGGTAGCAAGTCCTCTGTCCGAGAGACCTTGCCTCTGATACAGGTATGGGGGACGGCTGGTAGTTTAGCTTTGGGGGTGGTGACCACTCACTACAAATATGTCTATTGGCCATACGGCGAGGGGATGTCTCCCTCTGAGGAATTGTTTGACATGGAATTTGATCCCTATGAGATGCGTAATCTCTTGAGTATGGATCAGAACCACCCAGTTTTAAGAACCATGCGAAACCATCACGATATGATACTCGATCATTGGCGAGAAAAGGGGGTGGGGTATCATGACTACCCGGTGTTTGCAGAAGTATTTGATCGAACCCTGTCTTGGTCAGACAAAAAGAAGCTTGTTCCCCGATCATTTTTTTTCATAGCAGTTTATCTTCATATCTTTAGAGGCCTTTATTATGGTTCTTATAAAGAACCCCGAAAACTGATGTGGATTATTGGAAATGTAATATTTTTCTTAATGATGGC
>JALRAZ010000509.1 GCA_023257935.1 Verrucomicrobiota bacterium | reverse complement strand
AAAAAATCCCGAAGACAGAGCCATCTGTGGTATCAGCTCAGGCGGGATTGGCGCTTTCACGGTGGCCTGGGAGCGCCCTGATGTTTTTGGCAAGGTGCTCTGCCACATCGGCAGTTTTGTCAACATTCGCGGTGGGCATGCTTACCCTTTCCTGATCCGAAAGACCGAAAAGAAACCGATCAAGATTTTCCTGCAGGAAGGCCGCCGAGATCTCGATAACCTGCATGGTAACTGGCCGCTAGCCAATCGTGAAATGGTAGCCGCCCTCGAATACAAGGGCTATGATTACCAGTTTGTCATGGGGGATGGGGGCCACAGTGGCCAGCATGGGGGCCAGATCCTGGCCGATTCGCTGCGCTGGTTATGGAAGGAAGATCAGCCTTGAATCCCTCACTCACGGGGGCAGGCCAGGCGGTCACTTCTCGTTCGGCTGGCAAGTATTCTCAGGACGCTCCAGGTTGCTGGGCGGAGGATAGGCTGGCGATTGAGGAGCCACTTGAGATTCGGCTGGGAGGCAAGTCATGGGTGGTGACCCTGCGCAGCCCTGGAGCTGATCATGATCTGGTTGCTGGCTTGCTTTGGACCGAAGGGGTGGTCACCACGCCTTCGGACATCCTGGAGCTGGCCCATTGTGAGCAGGGTGAACAGGTCACCAGCAATATCATGAATGCTTTCCTGAAGCCTGGATTGAATCTGGAGGGCATCCTGGGTCAGCGAGGCTTGCCAGCCAATGCCAGTTGTGGTCTATGCGGCAAGGTGTCCATAGAGTCTGTTCACCGAAAGTTTCCAGTGCTGGACTGGCCTGGTAGGGTGCCTCGGTCCATCATCTATGGTCTTGAGCGACAACTCCACCCGCACCAACAAGCCTTTGCCAGCACAGGAGGGGTGCATGCGGCAGCCCTCTTTGATGAGTCAGGTCGCTGTCAGGTGGTTCGAGAGGATGTGGGGCGACACAACGCAGTCGACAAGGTGATCGGGAGCCAGGTGCGAGCCGGGGCGCCCACGGGGGCTTCGGCCATCCTGCTGGTGACCAGTCGAGCGTCCTTTGAAATCGTTCAAAAGGCCCTCTCAGCCCGTATTCCCATCATTGCCTGTGCCTCCGCACCCTCCAGTCTGGCGGTGGATTTCGCTCAGGCCAATGGTCAGACCCTGATTGGTTTTTTACGGGAGGGTCGCTTCAACCTCTACACGCATCCTGAAAGACTGGCTGACTGAAGCTTTGTCTGCTGCTCTCAAGGATTGATCAGGCTTGTTTCTGTGCCAGGTTGAGGCTCATCACCCCGCCAAGGAATAGCCTTGTCTGAATGTGGCGGCACTGAAGCCTGACCATGGCAGCCTCGATCCCGCGTTGAGCTGGGAAATGGTGTAAGGAGGTGAGGATGTAACGATAGGCCTCGGCGTCGCCTGCCAGAGACCAGCCGATCAGGGGAACAGCGAGTTTGAGGTAGCCAAAATAAAGGGATCGCCACCAAGGGTTGGGAGGTTTACCAAATTCTAGGATAAGGATGCGCCCCCCTGGGCGGGTGACTCGGTGGAGTTCACTCAGCCCTTTCTCCCAGTCGCTCAAGTTTCGCAAACCATAGGCCATGGTCACCACATCAAAGCGGTTGTCTTCAAAGGGAAGTTCCATGGCATCTCCCTGCTGAAACACCACTGGGGAGCGCGGAGCCCTCTGCGAAGCGGTTGAGGGTAACTTGCGCTTGGCCTCATCCAGCATGGCCTGACTGAAATCAATCCCGACGACCGATGCTCCCTGCGAAGCAAGCGACAGGGCCAGATCGCCAGTTCCACAACAGACATCCAGGGCCTGTTCGCCTGATTGGATCGCCGATGCCTTGATCAGGCTGTGTTTCCACCAGCGGTGGAGGCCGCCGCTCTGGATGTCGTTGATCAGATCGTAGCGCTTGGCAATATGATCGAACAAGGCCTTGACCCGCGCCCCTCGGAGTTCTCCAGTCTGGTAATAGCGATTCTTCGAAGCGGTATTCATGGCATGGCGATCAAGCAATGAGATTCTGCACCACCTTGGGAGAACATGCAAACTTGCCACGCTGTATCGAGGCTTTCTTCCCTGCTCTGGGGGGATTACCCTTTTGAGCATGCTCGTGCCGGTTGAAGACGCCCGTGAAATAATCCTGGCTCACATGCCAGTGATGGGGATTGAGGAGGTTTGGCTGAACGACGCACTCGGACGGGTGCTGGCTCAGGAAGTTGTGGCCCCCCTGCCTCTGCCTCATTGGGACAACTCCAGCGTGGATGGTTATGCCGTGCGAGCTGAGGATGTATCTGGCGCCAGCCCCGAGAATCCAAGTGAACTCAGGCTGATGGGTCAGTGGCCTGCGGGGCAGCCAGGTGATCAGGTTGTGGAACCGGGGGCCTGCCTGCGCGTGTTTACGGGATCGCCGCTGCCTCAGGGAGCTGATGCGGTGGTGATGCAGGAGGATACTCGCCTGGTTGACGCTTCTGCCGAGGCTCGCGTGTGGGTTTGCGATAAGGTGCGGCCTTTTGAGCATGTTCGTCTTGCAGGGGAAGACATCGCCTCAGGGCAGCAAGTGCTGGCACAGGGCAGACGCTTGAGCGGTTTTGATCTGGGGCTGATCTCGGCTCTGGGTATACCTCGCCTCAAGGTGCGTCGGGTGCCTCGAGTGGGTATCCTGGCCACTGGCACCGAGTTAGTGGAACCAGGCCAACCCTTGTTACCTGGCCAGATTCACGAGTCCAATCGCCTTCTGCTCCGATCCCTTATTCAGCGCTCAGGCGCCACGCCGGTGGTCTTTCCTCTCATAGCCGATGACCTGGAAAGGACCACACGCTGCCTGGAGCAAGCTCTCGATCAATGTGATG
>JALRAZ010000482.1 GCA_023257935.1 Verrucomicrobiota bacterium | reverse complement strand
AACTCTATCTAAATTCTGAAATAAAAAACGTGCTGATAATAGAAAAGTACTAATTCCTTCTTCGTCAAATTGAATATTTAAACGCTCTAAATGGTCATTGGTGTTTTTAATAATAGTTTGATGGTTAAGAGTTTTTTCTTTAACTAAATTTGGCTGAATTGCTTGTAAATATAAAAAAGTTAAAAGACCTAGAACTGAAAAAACAATAAGATTAAATAGTAAAAATTTCTTTAGTATAGAGGATGATTTTTTTTGGTTCATTAACTAACATTCCATCTATACCCACTTCCATATCTTGTTTCAATTGCTGAAAATTTTTCATCAACTTTCTTAAATTTTTTTCTGATTCTTTTTATATGACTATCAATCGTTCTATCCTCGATTTCAGAATTTTCTTTATAAGCAATATCCATTAAATGCGCTCTTTCTTTAATAACGCCTGGTCTTTTAGCTAATTCTTGTACAATCAAAAATTCAGTTGTAGTTAATTTGTCTGGCAAAGGTTTGCCAGCCCATTCACATTCTAATTGTGCAGGATCAAGTTTAAGCTTACCGTGAGTAATTAAATTTTTAGAGTCATCAACTACGTCTGTCTTTTTTCTCAATTGAACTCTAATTCTTTCAATTAAAACCTTCATTGAAAAGCCCCCAGATTTTTTTACAAAATCATCAGCACCAAGTTTTAAACCTAATAATTCGTCAACTTCATCATCTTTAGAAGTTAAAAAAATGATTGGCATAGACATTTTTTTCTTTAGTTTTTTTAGAAGCTCTTCGCCATCCATTCTTGGCATTTTAATATCAACCACTGCAAGATCTGGTGGATTTCTTGTTAAACCAATAAGAGCACTTTCTCCATCAATATAAGTTTGAACCTTGAAGCCTTCTCTCTCGAGAGCAATACTTATACTTGTAAGTAGATTTCTATCGTCATCAACTAAAGCAATTGTTTGAGCCATGATTTAATTTTTACAATTAACTTGTCAAAATTTAGGCGTTTATTAATCAACTTAATGCGCCTCACCCCAATTTAAACCAGCATTAATACTAACATTTAATGGAATAGAAAACATGTGATAGTCAGAGGAAGATACTGAGATCATGACGTCTTTTATTTTTTGCATAACATAATCTTTATCAGCATTTAAACATTCAAAGATAAGTTCATCATGTATTTGTAAAAGCATTTTTGTTTTAAATTTTTTATCATTTTCTATTAACTGATCTAATTTGATCATCGCTAGTCTTATAATATCAGCTGCAGACCCTTGGATTGGAGCATTAATGGCTGCTCTTTCTTGAAAACTTCTAACACTAAAATTTTTATCATTAATACCTCTTAAATGTATTCTCCTACCAAAAATATTATTTACATATCCATTTGACCTGCAAAATTTAATAGTCGAATTCATGTAATCTTTAATTTCAGGAAATTTTTTAAAATAAGCATTTATAAAATCTAATGCTTCTTGGTTAGAGACTGATATTTGTTTTGCTAGTCCATATTGTGTAATGCCATAAATAATTCCAAAATTAATTGCTTTGGCTTTTCTTCTTAAATCCTCGCTAACTTTGTTAATAGGAACATTAAAAACTTGGCCTGCAGTCATGCTATGAATGTCTTCATTGTTTTTAAAAGCTTTTTTTAATTCTTTTACATCTGCCATATCGGCTAAGATCCGCATCTCTATCTGATTATAGTCAGCTGAAATTAATACGTTTGATTTTTCAGCAACAAAAGCTTTTCGTATTTCTCTGCCATCCTCAGATTTAATTGGAATATTTTGAAGATTTGGATCACTAGAAGCTAATCGACCAGTATTAGTAGCTGCTAACAAAAATGAAGTGTGAACTCGTTTAGTTTTATTGCTAATATGCTCTTGCAGAGCATCTGAGTAAGTATTCTTTAATTTAGAAAGTTGTCGCCATTCTAATACTAAATTCGGAAATTTATGACCTGAATAAGCCCCATCTGGGCCTGCGGCGGCTCTGCGCGCTGCGGCAACGGCAGCGGGTTGCCCGCCCCGTCAGTAACGTCAGGATTGACCTCCAGATACGGCCAATTATTGGTATTGGCCGTCTTCCAGTTGGGCAATATCAGGCAACCGCTCTTCCGCAGAGCCGATGAGCATGCACTCCTGACTGCCAAGGTTCCATATCGACAAAAAAGGAAAAACTTGTCCAAAGGTCGCTATTACTGATTGGAGAGCCTGATCTCCCAAATGCGAAAGACGAAGATTCTGAACCATGTAACCATCGGGTGCCAAACGCTGCCGGCATGACTGATAAAATTCCAAGGTGAATAGATCCTGTTGAGAAAGAGCCCAGGGTGTAGCCTGTTGGCTTAGTATCAGGTCAAAGAACTCGTTGCTTTGGTTTTCCTGCATGAATACCAGAGGACTTTCCTGATGCCACGTGAGGTTGGGTTGCTCCATGATCTCCCCATTGGCCTTGCTGAAGTATTGGGCTACTTGCCTCAGCTGGAGGCAAGGTTCAATCACGTGCAGTGATGCCTTTTCGGACACCAAATTAAGATAGCCCGCCATCATGCCTGCGCGCATGCCTATCACCGCAATGCGGCTTGGAGCACCATGCAACATGCAAGGGATGGTGGCATTTAGCAGCGGTTTGATCTGATGGGCATAACTTCGCTCCACGACTTCACCGTCCACGATGAGTTCCAGGTTAGCATTGGGTTCCGGGTAGTCATAGGCACGGACCTGAATGGATCCTTCTGGTGTTTCCTGCTGGAATATCGATACGGATTGCTCAGCCCACTGCATCGTGTGGGATTTGGTCTTGAAAAAGCCAGTCGCCAGGTAATCAGTTTGGGTAAAAACCCTCGCCCAATGAGGCCCCAAGCGAAAACTCACCAGCGAAAAAAGAAGGATTCCTGCTAACCCAGCTGCCACGCTCCCCAAGCCCTTTAATCGGGTTCGCTGCATGCCCTCGTATATTCCTAGGGCCAGACACATGGCCACTGGAATGGCTGCCAGACGATGAGTCCCTACCCATTGAGCTCCTCCAAGAAAAATGAACAACCAGCTCAGCGAGGCCAGAATGGCTACCTTGATGATCCAAGGATACCGATTTTCGTTTCGCCCGTTCCATTGCTCGGCACCAATCAAGTAGCCCAAACCCACCAAGGGGGGCAGGAGCAGGCAAGCACCCAGGCTAGCAATCAGGAAAACAAACGCTCCCCAGGCTTCGCTCAGATCACTGAACTGCCCCTGCAGCCAACCCGCCCAAAAAGGAAAGTCATCATAGCATGACAAGCTTAGCCAAATCAAAGCAAGCACCCATAGGCCTCCCCACCCTAGGATGCCCGCAGGGAGAGTGGATCTGTTGGCCGCCATCCCAAAGCCAAGTAGCAGAGCTCCAACCCCCATGGCGAGAAACAGGGTGTGCCAGAGCATGGACTCACCCAGGGTCCATTGTGAGATGATCAGAAAAACCCCAAGAGTGCACCCAACCGCAAGGCTGAGGCACCACAAGGTTACAGGCTTGGCCCCTTTCTGGGGGCTTAAGGCCTCTTGCTGATTGCTGGATACCCGATCGGGTTCAGACTGCAGGGGTTCGAACCTGGATCGGGCGGCGAGCACCAACCCCATGCCGCCAAGCAGCAACCAGGCGGCCACAAGCAGGATCCCTAGCACATCGGCCCCATACCATGGCAAAAGCACCTGCTGCCCCATCGCATAAGCCAGAGTGGTCAAGAACAGGAACCATGCAAGCGAACCTTCCTGACCCCTCACCAAGCGAGCATGCCAACCACTCAGGACCATCCCCATCAGGGTGGAAAGCACCCCAAACCAGGCCAGACACACCAAGGGCCCAGCCCAATCAGACTCGATCTGGGAAAGCAACCATTGGATCATCTGAGGCGTGACCCAACACAGTCCTCCAATCAGGACACTTAACCAACCCATCACCTGCAGTCCGTTGCGGGCTGATCCTCTCAGACGCTGCCTTAAGAGGTTCATCCCTAAACCTCCTCCGAAAATCCAAACAGCCATGATCACCCCCTCGGTGTAGGCGGACCGGCCAAAGCGATTGAGGAACTCAAACAGGCCCTCGACCAGAAGCAGCCCCGAAGCCACGCTCATGAGCACGAGCTGCAAACTCCAGCTGAATGGTGTCGGTCCCTTCGAACTCAACTGCTTGGTTGTTGTGGAGGATGTCCAACTCATGATGTTTGAATCCATTCTCGTAAGGTCTTCAAGTCTTGCCTCAAGGCCTGGGCATTGGCCCGGACTCCTGCATCATGGAGGTATTCAACATGAAGAGAAATCGGCCCATTGACTTGATTGAGTCTTTCAGATTCGAAAAAATCACGCGAAACCCATCCTTGGCCAAGGGCTACGTTGACGACCTTACCCTCTTTCCATAGGAAATCCTTCACGTAAAGGGCTCCAAGATGAGGCTGGGCCACTTTCCATAGAAGGGGCCAGCTTAACCCTCCTTCAACCGAAGCGTGACGCACATCGAAGCCAATGGCCATGTCGCTAGCGGGAATCCCCTCAAGCACGGAGACCAGATCCCACATGCTGGCCCCCAGATAGCGTGCCCCAGCATGGTTCTGATAGATGGCCTGCAAACCTAGCTCATGGTTGAGGGCCGCCAATTCCTTGGCCATGGCTCGAAAATTGGCGACCTGGGGGGGCAAAGGACGATTCAGATCATACCGGTAATAATCCATTCGATAGCGCCGGATACCCAGCTTGGCAGCAAGGCGAAGGGTCTTTTCAGCGACCGCGTCGTCAGCCCGGTTGACACCAGAAGCCATAATGGTCATCTCAAGCCCATGGTCACCCAGGACTTGCATTAATTCCGGTAACTTATCACTCACTCGGTCTGGGGTAATGAGTCCACCGGGACGCACGGTTCCCTCCATGCCATCGAATCCCATTTGGGCCAGGCTGGAAGCCAGGTCAGAATAGGACATTTCCTGAAGGAACTTAATGAAAGCACAAAGCTTGCGGGCGGGAGGGCTTTCGGCCCGGAGCGCAGGCGCTTTCAAAAACCCGGCGAGGCAAAGCCCAGCCAGGGAACCCTCATGCAAGAAGGAACGGCGACTCTGGTTGACATGGAAGCTCATAAGCTTATGCAGATTAATTAGCCATGCAGGCCTCTCCAAGCCCAATCATGCTCTTGAGCCAGAACCTCCAATGCCCTCCAGATAGGAAAGCATAAAGTGATTGCTTGACCCCAACATGACAATCTACAAAAAATTTTACTTCTAGGGGTTCTTGATGATCTCTCCGCCTACAAAAACAATCCTTATCATGGCCTGGGTTATGGCCTTGACCGTTAAGCTTCATGGTGCTGAAACCTGGCAATACGGTCCGCTATCCCACGCTTATCACCCAGTGCTTGATGGGGGCTTGAAGCAGGAATGGTTTGGGCCACTTGCCTACCATCATCAAACAGACCATGGGACACAGTGGGCTTTCAATGGCCTGGTGTCCTTCTTACGCGATGATCGGATCGATGCTACCGAGTGGGACATCCTCTACCCATTGCTGAGTCATGAACGCTTCGGTCAAGAAGCCGGCTGGAAACTGCTCAATCTCTGGAGCCTGAACCAAGGAGTCGGCCCCGAGGGAACTCTTCAGTCTCGCTGGTCTCTTTTCCCCTTTTTTTTCCATGACCAGGCAGTGGGCGATCAACCTGCCAAAACTGCCTGGATGCCTTTCTATGGCACCATCGGTCAGCGCTTTCTCAGAGACGAAACTCAGTTTTTCCTTTGGCCCCTTTATGTCAAAACCAGGAAGCGTGATATCATCACTTACAACCTCCTGGCCCCCTTGCTCCACTGGCGCAAGGGAGATCATCTGAAGGGATGGCAGTGGCTTCCGCTTGGCAGCTGGGAAACCCGCATGAGCCACACGCGAACCTTCGCAGATGGTCGCGTTGAAACCATCCCTGGCTACCGAAAAAAATCCCTGTTATGGCCTCTTTTTCAGTATCAGCAACTGGGACTTGGTAGTGAAAACCCCTCCACTCGATCTGCCTTGATTCCATTCTATCGCTATGAAAAGAGTCTAACCCGCACCTCATGGACTTTTCCCTGGCCACTGGGTGTGACCCACGCCAGCGATACCCAAGGAAATTACCGTGAATGGGGGCTTCCTTGGCCAGCGGTGGTCTGGGCCGATGGAAGTGGTAAAACAACCCGACGACTCTGGCCTTTAGGGGGCGTTCAGATCACCCCGACTCAGCGAAGAGCCTTCCTAGCATGGCCCCTGTATCGATACACCGAACGACAGACACCCGAGACAACAACCAGCCGGCACCAGATTCTGTTTCACCTTTACAAGCATTCGGAGACCATCCAACAAAACGACCCTACCAGCCTGTCCCAAAGATGGAGTGTGTGGCCCCTTTTCATCCGTCAGCAGGGTGAGGATGGCTCAATGAAAACCCAATGGCCTGCTCCATTGGAGTCTCTATTTGGAGATCATGAAACCATCAACCGTCACTACAGTGGGCTTTGGGCGATCTGGCGATCAGCCCATGATACCAAGCGAGGGAGCCACAGTTATTCCTTCCTCTGGAACACATGGCGCCTGGACAAAACCCCAGAAGAAAAAACCATGTCTCTTCTTTTTGGCCTGCTTCGATACAAGCAAAGCCATCAACAGCCTCTCTGGACTTTGTTGGGGCTTCCCCTAAACCGACTCAAGGACACCCCTTGATTTTCCTCATGGCATCCTGTTCTATGCTATTGAGAATTTGATCATGATTCGGGCCATTCAGGACATTGCTGCACTGGGTTTACAAACCTTGCGATCAGCGCCTCAGCTTCGGCGACGCAGGGCACAAGTCGTAGGGCATTTCTATCAAATGGCCAACGCCTCACTTTTAATGAGCTGTATCCTTTCCCTCTTTATCGGCGGGGTCCTGGCATTGCAGTCAGGACCGCTGCTTGTGGAAAGAGGCCTTTCCTTTGTCATCGGTCAGTTGGTCGGGCTTTCCATGTGCAGGGAGCTGGCTCCAGTCATGATGGCGATCCTCATGGCCGGGCGCATCGGCTCGGCTATCACAGCCGAACTCGGTTCCATGAAGGTGTATGAGGAAATTGATGCCTTGCTCACCATGAAAATCCACCCTGTCCCCTACCTCGTGTTACCCAGGTTGACGGCCATCCTATTGGCCCTACCTCTGGTTGTCGTTTTCTCAATCCTGGTTGGGTGGACAGGTGGTGCTTTGGTCAGCGTGATGAATCAAGACATAGGCATCACCTTGCAGGCCTATGGGAGTGCACTCAGATCAGGCATCAATTTCATGGATTTGGCGCAGGGACTCTTGAAGAGCCTGGTCTTTGCCTTACTCATTGGCCTAGTCAGTTGCTTTCATGGACTCCGAACCCGCGGCGGACCGCGCGCCATCGGACAATCGGTGACCCAATCTGTGGTGCAGTCCATCGTCTGCATCCTTGTTTCGGATTACGCCATCACCCGACTCTTTGTCTTCGTCGAATGAAGCCACCTCCCAACAAAGGAGTCGAACTCCAGATCCATGACCTTCACCGATCATTCGGTCATAACTCGGTGCTACGCGGGATTTCACTCACCATCCCTGCTGGGTGTGTTTTTGTGATCATGGGATCCAGCGGGTCGGGTAAAAGTGTCTTGCTGCGACACATGGTCGGATTGGAAGCACCCGACCAGGGGACTATTTTATTTGATGGCGTATCGATCCTTGATGCCCAAGCCATGGCCCAGATCGAACTGGCCATCGTCTTTCAGCATGGAGGCTTACTACACTCCCTGAGCGTAGGAGAGAATATCGGGCTTTATCTCACCGAGACCCTTGGATTGCCTCCAAGGGAGGTCAATGATCGGGTCAACCAAGCCATCGAACAGGTAGGACTCAGTGTCACTCAGGATAAACACAAGCTACCGGCTGATCTTTCTGGAGGCATGAAGAAGCGCGTTGCTATTGCCCGTGCCCTGGCCATCAATCCAGGCATCCTCTTTTACGATGAGCCAACCAGTGAGCTTGACCCGATCACAGCGGTCACCATCGGTCGGCAAATCAGGCAACTCAACCAACGTCATGGCACCACCTCCATTGTGGTCACCCATGACCGGGATCTGGCCTTGGGCATTGGCGACCAGATTGCCTTCATGACTCAAGGAACCTTGAGTCGCCCCCAATCGCCCGCAGAGCTTTCCCAAACCACCGAGCTGGCAGTGCAGGACTTCCTCCAGGCCGGCACCCGTGAAGATTACCAAATTGACTCCAACCCATCATGAAAACCAATCCCATCCAAACATCCGATACCTCCTCCTATGAGCGAAATCCTGGCAGAGGATCCATTGAAGCCCAAATTGGCCTACTACTGGTCCTTGGGCTGATTGCCGGATTGATTCTTATGGAGGTCGCAGGATCTCTCAAACCCTTCACCCAGAGACTGGAGCTCCAGGCAAGTTTTGAGACAATCAAAGATCTGAAGAGCGGCGATCCAGTGAAAATGGCCGGTATGACCATAGGCCGCGTTGCCTCCATGACCTTGGATGAAGGAAAGGTTCGGGTGGTCATGAGCTTGGATGCCAAACACCAGAACGCAATCAAGACCGATAGTCTGGCATCCATTGAATTTGAAGGCCTCATGGGTCAACACTACCTTTCACTGAGTTTTGGCAAACAAGGTTTACCTGTGGAGCCTGGAACGATGCTTGAATCATTGGAGCAACCAGATCTCAACCAGCTAATGAAACGTCTTGATGGCGTCGCTGAGGGAGTGCGCAACATGACTGCCTCCTTTTCAGGTGATTCCCTCAATGCCATACTCGGGCCCCTGGGAGACCTGATCAACCATAACAAGGATAAGGTCTCCAACCTGCTCACTCATCTTGAGAGTGTCTCTCAAAAGCTGGCTCAGGGAGAAGGGACTTTGGGGCGGATATTGACTGATGCCACGCTTTACGACACGGCCCTCGCTGCCATCCAGAAACTGGATGCAGCGGGCAGTGAAATTCAGCTAACCGCTGAGGAAGCACGCTCGGTGATGAGCCTGATAAACACCGGCCAGGGAAGCCTTGGCAAGTTAGCAACCGATCCGGCCCTGCACGATGAGGCCAAGCTTGCCATGACCCAGCTCAGGGAAATCCTTGAAAAACTCAACCAGGGCAAGGGAAGCCTCGGCATGATCATCAACGATCCATCCTTGGTTCAGCAGGCCACCACCACGCTTCAGAAAGTCAATAAAGCCACCGAAAGCCTCGAAGATCAGGGCCCAATGAGTGTCCTTGGCATGGCCGTAGGAAACCTTTTCTAAGGCGTCAAACAAAGCTTTTTGAAATGCCATTGAATCAGCTCAGGAACCGTTTTAAGGTTTCCTTATGGAATGGCTCGCCACACCTGAAGGCTGGATCAGTCTCCTGACCCTGACCTTGTTGGAAATCGTTCTGGGCATCGACAACATTGTTTTCATCTCCATCCTTGCGGCCAAACTACCGCAAGGCCAGCAAGCAACAGCCCGTCAATACGGCCTTGGCCTGGCCCTGATCAGTCGTCTTTGCCTCCTCATGGGCATCGCGTGGATTGCCAGCCTCACACAACCTCTGATCACCCTGATAGGCAAATCTTTTAGCGGTCGAGACCTCATTCTTTTACTTGGAGGGATCTTTCTGATCACCAAAGCCACTCATGAAATTTATGAAAAACTAGAGGGCAACAATGGCCAGGAAGACAAGGGGAATCGGGTCACTTTCTCTGGTGTTTTGGTTCAAATAGCCCTGCTTGATTTGGTTTTCTCGCTCGACTCGGTCATCACGGCGGTAGGCATGGTGCAAGAGGTTTCCATCATGGTGACGGCAGTCATCATTTCGATGGTGATTATGCTCTTGTTTGTCAATTCAGTCAGTCGATTCATCGAGGCCCATCCCAGCTTGAAGATCCTGGCACTGAGCTTCCTGATCATGATTGGCTTCGTGCTCACACTTGAGGGTTTTCACGTGGCGGTACAGAAGGGTTACATCTACACTGCCATGGCCTTTTCGCTTGTTGTGGAACTGATCAACATCAAGCTCAGAAAACGCCACCGCACTCACAAGGTAAAACTCAATCAGCCTTACCACTAGATCAGACTGTGCGGATGCTGCGCCGGCTTTCCAGTGGATGGTTGAGCCTAATGCCTGCTCTAACCCCAGATCACCAGCTTCCCATGCCAACCCATTTGATGCTGATCCTGGCAACCTTTCTGGTAAGCCTCCACGTGGCAGCCCAGTCGGTTGTTCGCCCCAATGTGCTCTTCATTGTGGTGGATGATCTCAATGACTGGGTGGGTCCCTTGAGTGGGCACCCACAATCCAAAACCCCCAACATCGATGCCTTGGCCAAGCGCGGTACTCTCTTCTCCAACGCCCATGCGCAAGCACCCGTTTGCAATCCATCGCGTGTGAGCCTGTTGATGGGGCTCCGCCCCTCGAGCTCGGGGGTCCATGATAACACTGATGCTATGGAGCAGTCGCCTGCATTAACCGAATTAGCTTCCTTACCAGAATGGCTCAGCCAGAAAGGGTATGTGACCAAGGGCTGCGGCAAGGTCTTCCATGCCTCTTCAGGGAAGGAGCGTTTCGATCAATATGGCCCTTCAGGTGGCCAGGGACCGCTCCCAAGGAAGCGACTGTTGATGACCAATGAGGCTTCTGGAAGCCGCTTGTGGGACTTGGGAAGCTATCCCGGCGAGGAAGCTCAATACCATGATGTGATCAATAGCATGTGGGCTTCTGAACAATTGCTGCAAACCCACACATCACCTCTATTCCTGGCCGTTGGTCTCTACCGTCCTCATGTCCCCCTCTATGCCCCAAAACGTTTTTTTGATCAGCATCCATTGGAGCAAATCATCCTACCACTGTCTCTGGCCGAGGACATGGACGACATCCCCGCCTACGGTCGCAGCCTGACGCACAACCCGCTGCCCCCCTCACACCATTGGTTCAGTCAGGAGGATCGATGGTCAAGAGCGGTCCAAGCCTATCTGGCCTCGGTGAGTTTTGCTGACGATTGCATCGGCAGGATCTTGCGCGCTCTGGAAGCCGGCCCCATGGCCGAGAACACCTGGATCATCCTCCTCTCAGACCATGGCTTTTTCCTTGGAGAAAAACATCGCTGGGCCAAGCAGGCCCTGTGGGAACGGGCTACACGCGTGCCGCTGATCATTGTTCCGCCCAAATCTCTGCCCAGTTCCATGAATCGGGCTCAAATCTGTCATGCTCCGGTAGAACTGCTGAGCCTTTACCCTACAATCCTTGATGCCTGTGGGCTGGATCAACCCACACATCTGGAAGGCCGATCCATCATCCCCCTCCTGAAGGATGCCACGGCCCCATGGCCCTATCCAGCGATCACCACTTATGGCGACAGCAACCATGCCCTGCGCACCGAACGGTGGCGCTACATTCGCTATGCAGATGGGACGGAGGAAATCTACGATCACGCAAACGATCCTCATGAGTGGCATAATCTCGCAGCCCAAGAGACAGTGCGTCAGCCAGTTCGCGCGCTTGTCGAGCAATGGATTCCTTGAATCCAGCCGATCGATCAGCCTCGCTTACTGCGTTCGACCATATCGGGTCAGCCAAGGGCGCAAAACTCAAACCTTACGGTAGGTCTGGGGTCAGGAGCGCTTGCAATGAGGCCAGAACCGAGGACTCATTGGCCCGATTGACTCCATGGGCCTGCTCATGTTCTAAGAGACTCTGCCAGCGCTGGCGTAATTTGAGCCCCAGCATGGGGTCCGCGCCCATGATGTAAACCCCTTCCACCGCGACCTGATCCTCCCAAGTGACTGCCTGTGCCTGCCACTCGGGATTCACTAGCTTGACCCCATCGCGGTCCAAGCGAAAAAGTTGCCACCCCGGCTGCATGGTGCCCAAGCTTGGAAATGTGAACTGAGCTGACCGCTGTTCAAAGGCAAAGGTATTGTCCTGATCGTCGATCCCGTAGTCCAGATTCAGGGCAAAAAGCAGGGCGGCATCCCGAGTCTGAACCACGCTCAAATCCCACTGCGGGCGACCCTCGGCCTCAACCCGGCGATGCCAGGTATCGACCCCTTCCAGCAACCAGGGTGAAAGGGTCAGCGCCATGCGGTTGACCTCTTGAATTGGCAGGAGAAGATCTGGGAATGCCAGCATGGATTCCAGAGAAAGGTTGAACCAATAGAGCGAGGTGATGCGATTGGCCAGGGCCTGCCAGGCCTGCATCCGCAACTCATCAGGCGTAGGCGATGAGCGCGCTCGCCTGCGCGAAGACCAGCCATCGTGCGCCCCCTGAGACCAGTAGGCAATGGAAGCCGGCCGATAAAGATCCCTCAGGGAGCGGGTCATGGTACCGATGGTTTCCAGCGGAGCTCCCCAGCGAATCGACTTTCCCTGCCAACGATCATAAGCCGACCAGGCATCGGCCGCTGGTGCCACGACGCGGTAGGCATCGTAATGGGGATAATCCGAAAGCCCGGCGTAAAGCCTCCAGATCCTTTCCTCGCTGTGGGTCAGCGTCGTGGGCAGTGCCCCACCGCGATAGGGCAGCAGAGCTTGGTGCACCTCCATAGGTGGAACAGGTTTACCACCTCCATACTGCGGTTCACCGAGGAACTCCACCCCATGCACCTGCGGCAGGAGGGCATCACTGCCGTAGCGTACCAAATCCTCGAGTTTGTGAAATCGTTTGAGCGGGTAACGATCATAAAGCTCGGGAAGGTCAGTATATCCTGGCACCTCACCAATTTGGGCTGTGTTGAGATGAAGCCCACGCAGCACACGCAGGAAAGGTTCCCGGGTCAGGGTGTTGCGACCATCAACCTCCGACCCAGCCCACCCCGCGCTGATGTCAAACTGTTCCCGCCGCACGCGCAAACGGGCCATAATCGATTCACTCGCCTGCTGACCAGCTCGTCGCAGTCGCGCTTCGATCACGACCTGCCCCAAAGGCAAGGCCCCGATTTCCAAGGTTTGGCTCCAGATCGCACCCGGCTCAAGGATAAGCTCTGCTGAACTCAGGGATTTGAGGTCAATCTGCCTGGCGAGATGGAAGATGCGCGAGGCAGGATCCTGAGATGGGAGCCAGCAACGCAATTGCCAAAGTGAACGAGGCACTTGGGTGGTATTCTCAAGGTGCAGCGCTATCTGATGCGGCAACGGGTCCTGACCATCACCCAAAAAACTGATAGCACGAAACACCACGGGGCTAGGTTTCAGCCCATGCGAACCCAGAGGCAGCTGAGTTCCGTCCTGGGCCCTGGCTGCCAATGCGATCGACCGTTGGACACCCCAGTCGGCTCTAGCACCATTCCATTCCATGACCATGAGGCTTTGGCTTGGCAATTGGATAACCGGAGTCGCCTGCATGGCCGGTGAATCATACCAGGTCCATTGGCCAGCCTGTAGCCAGTGCTCGGCACGCTGACCATCAACGAGCATCGGATCGGTGCCATCCAGTTCGATCGCCTGCTCACCCTGGTTGACCACAAAGAGGCGGACCCAGGCACCCATGGAAGGATCTGCTGGGCGGCGATAGCGCATTTCCTCAGAAAAGCGATGGGGATTGACCGTCAGGGCTTGAACCGCCATTTCGGCTTCCAATCGGCTCCCCCCCCGATTCATAAAAAAAGCCACGCCAACAAGCACCACGGAGGCTAGCAGGCGATTCTTGCATTGAAATATCATGATTGGGCGCATCAGGTCATGCATCATGGGGAGAACCGGAACAAAAACAAGGCCAGGCTACCGCCCGAAGCAACCAGAAGAAAACAGCTTGAGAGGCGTATGATTATACCGATACTCAGGGCATGCACCGTTTCCTCTGCCTCCCTCTTCTCAGCATGCTCTACTCGCCAGTTCTCTGCGCTCAGTCATGGACCAAACACACCATTACCGAAGGAGGGCATTGCAACACCGCCCTGGCAATACCCATCAATCACGACCAGAGACTGGATGTGATCGCCAGTTTTGCGGGAAAGGTATCCTTATTCCTGGCTCCGGACTGGGAGCAGGAAATCGTTTTGCATCGTTTTGCCCAACCTGGGGCTGGCTGCATTCACAGCACGTCACTGGATGTGGACGGAGATGGCGACATGGACTGGGCGGGGTCCCTGGCTGGGGACCATCCTTTCTGGCTGGAGAACCCAGGCTGGCCGACAGCAGCCATGGGGGCATGGGCGGCTCGCCCCATGGATGAAGCCATCACCGGTGTGCACTGTCTTCTGAGTGCAGACCTGGACCAAGACGGTCAGATGGAGGTCATCATCAATAATTTTGAGCCAGCCAAGGGTATCGCCAATTCCATCGCATGGTTAAAAATCCCCAAGGAACCCCGCACAGCCCGTCATTGGGAGCGCCATGTGTTCGCACCTGCCAATGCGCCAGGCGGCAACCACTACATGGGCCTGGCGGATATCGATGGGGATGGGTGGATGGAGATTGGCGTCGGGGCCAAGGGCCAACCTTTTGCTCATGGCAACTGGTTTGCTTACTGGCAGCACCCAGGCCAGGGACTGCGAACCCAACCCTATCAATCATGGACGAAGCAGATGATTGCGGAGGACCAGATCGGGGCCACCGCAGTGATCGGGCTGGATGCCAACCAGGATGGCAAAACCGACTGGGTCGCGGCACGAGGTCATGGAAAGGGCATTGTGTGGTTTGAGAACCCGACTTGGCAAAGCCACCCCATCGATGAAACCATCCTCTCACCTCACAGTCTGACCACGGCTGATTACAATCAGGATGGGCTGCCTGACCTGGCTAGCTGCGGTTACACCAGTCAATGGGTTCGCTTGTATGAGGCCAGAGGAGACGGAACATTTGCTGTCCACCAACTAGATTCAGGACAAGAAAGTTATGACTTGCGGAGCGTGGACATGGATGGGGATGGCGATGTGGACCTGCTCAATGCAGGCAGGGCCACGGGCAATGTCCTATGGTATGAGAACCCACTTATCAAGTGACAGAGAAACCCTTACCTCCTTCTATCTGAACACTTTCTAAAGGATCTTCTCCACCTAACCTTCTTTTAGACTCACTTTAGAGTGTGAAAATCAACTGAGACCTCAGTGAGCATTTAGAGACTGAAGGTGGGTTTGCAGAGACTCATCGGAGACAGTTCAGATCTTCTTTCTCTCATTAGTTCGAAACTGTCTGAGCTGATGTGTGAGTGAAGGAGGTGCAACGAAATCCTCAAAGGCATCTGTAGAAGTCGCCATCTCCATTGGCTCAAAACCCTTATAATTGCGTCTATGGGGTATAACCGTCATATGAATTATAAAGGTTTGTTGGCCCTTAAACCTTAGAAGATCTTAATAGCGGTAGGAGAAAGAAAGTTTGATTTAGCCCTTAAGAAGTGATTTAAGGACAAAAAGGTGAAAGTATAGGACAATTATCAATTTATATCCATTATTTCTTTTTAACTA
>JALRAZ010000100.1 GCA_023257935.1 Verrucomicrobiota bacterium | reverse complement strand
GAGAGCAACAGGGAAAGGCTTTCAGGCGTGGTGATCAACACTTCGGGTAATTGACGAAGCTGACGCGCCTTGACCGAGGAGGCTGTATCACCGCAGCGCGAGTCCACTTTTGCCTCCAGTCCAAGCTCTTGCACCATCCGCCCAAGTGCCGCGCGGGTGTCTTCAACCAGCGCTCGCAGCGGAGTGATCCAAAGAAATCGAAGGCCAGCGGAGGAAGCGGGCACCCCAGCAAGAGCTCGGATAAGCAGGGGCAAGGCAACAGCCATGGTCTTGCCCGAACCGGTGGGCGCATGGAGGATCCCACTGCTTCCCTCATGGATTTGCTGCCAGACTTCAAGCTGATGGGAAAGAGGCTCCATCCCGACCAACCGGTAGGCGGCTTCCACATCAAGCCCGGGATGCTTGGCAGGAGCGGGCCCGAGCTTGGGCTGTTTTATTGGCAGGATAGCAGATGGCATGATGGCATCCCAACCATGCCATCAGATAACGGACAAGCAAGTGGAGCTCTGGCCCTTAAGCCATGGATTGGATGCGGCCCTTTTGGGTTGAAGCGATGGTGGCTTTGATTATGCTGGGATCGTGAAATTTGGGCTATCCTGCGTTTTGATCCTTTTCCTAGCCATGCCTGGGCTGCTTTGTCATGGCTGGTGTCTGGAGCATGATCATGTCATGGAAGCCTCCCAAGATGACTGCCATGCCTCAGTAACCCAAATCCATCACCCTCACCACCATCATCATCATTTGCATCATCACCTTGAAGAGGCCTTGCTTCCTTTCAGTCAGGAGTCCCAAGTAGAACAATCACTCAGGATGCTCTTAATCGATTCCGAGGTGATGATCCCACGTCATCGAACTCTGGCAATGGCATCGATGAGCCCTCCAAATACTGTCACCTCGTCCTTGAGACCCCTGAGCGGCCGGGCAACCCTCTGCCTGATTGGGCGCTTGTCGATCTGACAGGGTTTCCTGCCCTGTTGTTTAGCCCTACCTCAATCGCTATCGACCCCTTGGGTCGAGATCATTGGCCAATTAGGTGGGGCCCGCGATTGTCCCAAAACCCGATTTGTCTTCCCTCATGAGGAAAATCAGACTCACACAACTTGATCGTTCAATTCGATGTTGCCTGCTCACGATGGCTGCGGCTTGTCTCCTGCTGTATCCTTTGACGGACTGGGGTGACCCCTTGCCTGCTTCCAGCAGCTGGAACCTGGAAACCTTGCCTCAGGGAATCAGGTCAAACAACTTGGAAATCAAGGCTGCTACCTGGATCATCGAATCAGCCAAGGCCAGAAGCAGGCAAGCTGGCAAGCCCGCCAACCCGCGTCTGACAAGCTCCTCGGGACGCAACACCAACAACCCTGAATACCTGATGGGGTTTTCCTTTCAGCAGGCTTTTCCCATCACAGCTCGATTGCGTCTGGAGAAAAAAGTGGCCTTGCTCAATATCCAAAGGGCTGAAATGGAGGTCCGCTGGATCACCCATCAGAAGGTCAGCCAAGCACTGCACACCGCCATTGAGTGGATGGCTCTGAGAGACCAACTCAACCTGCTTGAGGCCCAGATAGAGCTTGCCTCAAGCCTTGATCAATACATGCAACAGCAAGTTGACAAGGCAGAAAGATCTCCTTTGGAAGCATCGCTTAGCCGCATACAAATGGAGGAGCTGCGTTGGGAGGCCACCGCGTTGCCACCTGAGATGCATCGCCTGGAAAATCAGCTTCGCTCCTTGCTGGGCCTTCCCGCTGGTCAGGATTTCTCAATGGAAGGCAACCTGAATGCCATGATGATTCCTCCAGCCAGCGAATTCGACATTCAGAACCACCCAGCCTCAGGCATGTTGCAGTATGATATCCAAACCCATTGGGCTACCATTGATCTGGAACGCAGCAGGAAGTGGGCAGACTGGTCCATAGCCCTTTCTCACCAATGGAGCGTGGAAGAAGATCAGCCAATCGGCCTGGAGCGCAATCGCATGCTGGGACTTCAGCTCAGCATACCATTGCCCTGGTGGCAAAAAAACCAAGGTGCGGTCGCTGCTTCACAGGCCAACCTGGAACACAGCCAGGCCAGCCTGGAGGCCCTCAATCTTGAAATGCAGAATGAGGCAGACAGTGCTTTCGAGAGCCTGATCCAAGCACGGGCTCGCTTCCTTGCCCTAAAGGATGAGATCATTCCCATGCGGGAAGCCCACCAACAAAGCCTGGAACGTGCTCACAGGCAGGGTCAAGCCACGCTGGAGGCCCTGCTCAGGGCCATGAAGGAAACCCTCGACATGAAAACCGACCTGCTTGAGGTCATGAAGGGGTTTCATTTGCACCAAACCCATTACCTTGCCCTCACCCAAGACCTCTCTCTTTCCGATGACTAAAGCTTTGCTTACTTACCGAGGATACTGCCTGCTGATGCTCGGCATCAGTCTGCTCAATCCCTTCCCTTTGCTCGCCGACAGGGCCGAGGACATTGTGATCCTTGATGCCAACGCCGCCTCCCATCTCGGTCTGCAAACGGTTACCGTCTCTGCAGAGACCTTTGAAGAAACCTTTCTGGCACTGGGTCGCATCGAACCCATGCCCGGAGGTCATGCCTATGTCAGCAGCCGCATTGCCGGAAGATTGACAGCCATCGACGCTCACGAGGGGGAATGGACCCAGAAAGACCAGAGACTGGTTGTCGTGGAAAGCCTTCAACCAGGGGATCCGCCACCGAGTGTGAGTCTTCACTCTCCCATTGATGGTATCGTCACTCGGAGTCTCAAGCACCTCGGCGAACCTGTCACCACTGATCTCCCCATCCTAGAGATCGTGAACGTTCGCAAGATGCATGCGGTGGCAAAGATCCCTGAGGACAAGATCTCGCAGATCAACGCCCAGACACCGGTCAGCATCCGGGTCATTGCTTATCCCAACCAATCCTTCTCGGGACGATGGATCCGCTTTGGCACTGAGGTGGATCCGGAAAGCTCAACCCTGGAAGCTTATTTTGAAATTGAGGATCCGGAACTCAGACTGCGCCCTGCCATGCGCGCCGAGTTCATCCTGACGCTCTCCAGACGCGAGGGGGTCATTGCTGTTGAGAAAGCTGCCATTCAGGGAGATCACTACCAGCCGCATGTTTTCGTCAAGGACTTCGAAATCCCTCATGCCTTCATCAAGGCACCGGTCGTCACCGGTGCAAGCAGTGCCACCCACGTTGAAATCAAGGGTGGCCTTTTCCCGGGAGACGAAGTCGTGACCCAAGGGGCCTACCCCCTTTCCTTTGCAGGTAAAGGAGGCATTTCTCTGAAGGAAGCGCTGGATGCAGCACATGGGCATGAGCACAACGAAGATGGTTCGGAAATGACCGCTGACCAACAGGCGATGGCCTCAGTCTCAACAGAACCATCCAAGGCTGTTGCCGTTCAACCGGCCTGGGTATGGTTCCTCGCATGTTTGTGTGTGTTGCAGTGGATACTCCTCTCGGTGAAGTGGTCAACGAGCCGCAAAAACCCATCCTGATCGTTCCCCATGTTGAATCGACTCATCGAGCTTTCTCTGAAGCACCGAACCCTCATCATGATGGCCGCCATCATCTTGATGGCTCTGGGCATCCAGCTAGGCAGAGGCCTTCCGGTGGAGGTTCTACCTGACCTGACCAAGCCCACGGTGACCATCCTCACCGAGGCACCCGGTCTCGCTCCAGAAGAAGTGGAAAGCCGAGTCAGCATACCTCTGGAGAGTGCACTGATGGGTGTCTCGGGAGTGACCCGGCTCAGAGCTACCTCCGATGTTTCACTCTCCCTGATCTACGTAGAATTTGACTGGGGGACTGATTTGATCGAGGCCAGGCAGTTTGTTCAGGAGCGTCTTCAAGCGGCTATCCCTCAGTTACCAGAAGGCATTTTCCCCTTCATGACACCGGTCGCCTCACTCATGGGTGAGATCATGCTGGTGGGGCTCCATAGCCCCACTCAGGAGGTGGATGAGCGTGATCTGAGAACCCTGGCCGACTGGACGATAAGGCGACGCATCCAGAGCATTCCGGGCATTGCCGAAGTGCTGTCGATGGGGGGTGGGGTGAGGCAGATCCACATCCAGCCTGACCCCGATCGAATGCGAGCCCTCGGGGTCAACTTCGAAAGCCTTTTGCAGGCTTCCCATGAAGCCGCAGGGAACACCACTGGCGGGTTCCTCACCAGCGGCCCTCAGGAAATCATGGTCAGGCATCTAGCCATGTCCACAGACTTGGACACTCTTGGCAAGACCGTGGTTCGACAGGTGGGCGATCGCTCCATCCTGATCGAAGATGTGGCAGACGTCGTCTGGGATATCGAACCCATGCGGGGAGATGCTGCGGTCAACGGCATTCGAGGGGTGATCCTGAGTGTCACCAAGGCCCCTGGCTTTGACACCATCGAGCTAACCCAGAAGGTCGAACAAGCTATTGCGGATCTTCAGAAAAACCTCCCGGAAAACATCCGGCTGGAGCCACTTTTCCGCCAATCCGATTTTATCGAGAATGCGATCGGTAACCTTAGGGAAGCCATTCTGGATGGAGGCATCATGGTATCCATCATCCTCTTCCTGTTTCTGCT